>JBDTTD010000257.1:0-3513 GCA_039930805.1 Gemmatimonadales bacterium
GGCCTGATCGAGCGTCGCGTCGAGACCCGCGTCCACCACCTCGAGGCAGGTGCGGATGGCCAGCGGCCCGTTCTCGAGGATAGTACCGAGTAGCGTCTCGGCTTCGGACAGCAGCTTGTCGGCGGGAACCACGCGATTCACCAACCCGATGCGATACGCCTCCGCGGCATCGATCATCCCGCCGGTGAGCAGCAGCTCGAGTGCGCGCCCCCGGCCCACCAGCCGGGGCAGCCTGGCTGTACCCCCGTACCCGGGACCGATACCGAGCTTGGCCTCGGGTTGGCCGAAACGGGCGTGCTCGGCCGCGATCCTGATATGGCAGGCCATCGCCAGCTCGCATCCCCCACCCAGGGCAAAGCCGTTCACCGCCGCGATGACCGGCTTGCCGCACCGCTCCAGCCGGCGAAACACCTGCTGTCCCAGCGCCGAGCGCGCCTGCCCTTGCATCGGAGTCTGTGCTGCCAGCTCCGCGATGTCGGCGCCGGCGACGAACGCCTTGGATCCCGACCCGGTGAGGATCACGCCCCGGATCGCCGCGTCAGTCTCTATCCGGGTCACGGCGTCACCCAGCTCCGCGATCACGGTGGCGTTGAGAGCGTTCAGCTTGTCGGCTCGGTTGATGGTGACGCGAGCGATGCCGTTGTTGAGATCGAATAGGAGAGTTGTGGGCATGGGAGTCGGGAGTCGGGAGTCGGGAGTCAGGAACCGGGCGCCGGGAGTGAGCAAAGCTAGCCCCGGATGAACACGGATGGGAATCCATCGGCTGCGTGAGTGGGCGATGCGGCTGAGTTTTCGTTCCCGACTCCTGACTCCCGACTCCCGACTATCTTTTCCCGATGCCCATTCCCACCCCGATCGCCTGGACCGGGAATCACGCCGTCCGGATCCTGGACCAGACGCTTCTCCCCGGCGAGGAGACGTACCTGGAGCTGGATTCGGTGGATGCTGTCGCCGAGGCCATCCGGACGCTCCGGGTCCGTGGGGCTCCGCTGATCGGCATCGCCGCGGCCATGGGCGTGGTGCAGGCAGTCGGGCGGCGGGACAGCGGGACAGCAGGGAAGCTGCGACTCGAAGACATCGAGAGCGCTTGCACGCGCCTCGGCTCAACGCGGCCCACAGCGGTCAACCTGCACTGGGCGCTCGACCGGATGCTGCGGCGCGCGCAACGCGCCTGCGAGGGCGGTGAGAAGCTCCGGGAGGCGCTCATTACTGAAGCGAGCGCCATCTGGGACGAGGACCGGGCGATGTGCGACCGAATCGGAGAGCTGGGCGCCGCTCTGATCCCTCCCGGCTCGACCGTGTGCACCGTCTGCAACGCAGGCGCACTCGCCACCGGCGGGATCGGCACGGCGCTGGCGCCGGTGTATACCCTTCATCGGCGGGGACAGGCACCGCACGTGGTGGTCCCCGAGACCCGCCCTCTGCTCCAGGGCAGCAGGCTCACTGCCTGGGAGCTGACTCAGGCCGGCGTGGATTGTACCCTCATCGGCGACGGCATGATCGCCAGCCGTCTCCGCTTGGGCGATATCGCGTGTGTGATCGTGGGGGCCGACCGGATCGCCGCGAACGGAGACACGGCCAACAAGATCGGGACGTATGGACTGGCGCTCGCCGCCCGCGCGCATGGGATTCCGTTCTACGTTGCCGCTCCCAGCTCGACGCTCGATCCGGCCACACCCAACGGCGCCGCGATCCCGATCGAGCAACGCGACTCGAGCGAGGTGGCCTCATGGCGGGGGGCCCGGACTGCGCCGGTCGGGGTGAAAGTGTGGAACCCCGCGTTCGACATGACGCCGGCTGAGCTCATAACAGCGGTCATCACCGACCGGGGCATCTTCAAGCCCAATGAGATCCGTCATTCAGAGGCTGTTGGGCAGCGACACCCGGATTGAGGGCTTGATCTCCGATGCCTTCCATCCTTGCTCTCGATCAAGGAACGACCGGTTCCACGGCCCTGGTCATCGGCCAGGACGGGTCGGTACTGGGCCGGGGATACCGGGAGTTTACCCAGCACTTTCCCCAGCCCGGCTGGGTGGAGCACGATGCCGAGGAAATCTTCCGAGTCTCGGTCGAGGCGATGCGGGAGGCGGTCGCGGGCTCCGGCGAGCGACCGGTCGGCCTGGGGATCACCAATCAGCGGGAAACGGTGGTGCTGTGGGACCGGCGCACGCTCGCTCCCGTGGCACGCGCCATCGTCTGGCAGGACCGTCGAACCACGGATCGGTGCCGCGAGCTTCGGGAGGACGGTGTCGAGCCCATGCTCCGTGAGCGCACCGGCCTCGTTGCCGATCCCTATTTTTCCGCGACCAAACTGGAGTGGCTGCTCCGCGATGCCGATTTCAGGCGACGAGCCGCCCGGGGCGAGCTCGCTGCCGGCACGGTGGACAGCTGGCTGGTGGCGAAGCTGACCGGTGGCCGGGCCCACGTCACCGATCACACCAACGCCTCGCGTACTTTGCTGTACGACCTCCGCTCCCGCGACTGGGCACCCGACCTGCTGGAGCAGTTCGGCATCCCGGCCAGCGTTTTGCCTGCCATCGTCCGCTCGTCCGGAATAGTCGGAGAGACCGATCCTGCGCATCTCGGCTGGTCCCTGCCGATCGCCGCCCTGGCCGGAGACCAGCAGGCCGCACTCTTTGGGCAGGGCTGTGTTCTCCCCGGCCTGGCCAAGAACACCTACGGCACCGGTGCCTTCCTCCTGGTCTTTGCCGGCCATCACGTTCCCACACCATCCCAGGGTCTGCTGGCCACCGCGGCATGCGGTCCGGTGGGCGAGCCCGGATACGCGGTGGAAGGCAGCGTCTTCGTGGCCGGTGCCGCAGTGCAGTGGCTTCGGGATGGCCTCGGGCTCATCGAGCAGGCCGACGAGACCGAGGGGCTGGCTCGGGCGGTCCCTGATACCTCGGTGGTCTACTTCGTTCCAGCTTTTGTGGGGATGGGCACACCGTACTGGGAGCCGGATGCCCGCGGGACCATTACGGGTCTTACCCGGGGAACCACTCGGGCCCATCTGGTCCGGGCGGCGCTGGAGGCCATGGCGTACAGCAGCGCCGAGCTGCTGCAGGCGATGACGTCCTCCAACGGGCTGACGGTGCCGGCACTCCGGGTGGATGGCGGAGCCGCCGCCAACAACTGGCTGATGCAGTTCCAGGCCGACGTGCTCGGCATCCCGGTGGAACGCCCCGACCTGGTGGAGACGACAGCGCTGGGTGCGGCCGGCCTGGCCGGCATGGCGCTCGGCGTGTGGCGAACCACGGAGGAGTTCCTTCAAGGCCGCAAGTTCACCCGCTTCGAGCCCCGGATGGGAGCCCGGGATCGGGAGGCGGGGCTTGCGGGATGGAGGAGAGCGGTGTCCGCGGCGCTGAGCTGGGCCCGGGCACGCTGATACCGCGCTATATTCCGCTTCGAACCCGTCATGGAGGCCCGGATGAAGGCAGGTCACAAATTTCTGGTGGGTGCCGCCCTCATCGTTGGCAGCGTGGGCTTCCTCATAACCGAGGGAGTCAAGGAGAC
>JBDTTD010000258.1:0-3505 GCA_039930805.1 Gemmatimonadales bacterium
CAGACCGACGAACGGCGCGGTGGAACCCACGGTGGCCAGGATGCCGATACCGCGCTTGAAGTCGGCCAGCGTGATCAGCATCTGCCGCTCCACGGCGCGCTCCGCCGAGTTGATGTCGGCCGCCGTGATGGTCGCGCGGTCGCGCAGCAGGGGCTTCACCTCGGCCAGCGCCTCGCCCACGACGCGGGCGACGTGGCTCTTCTTGCTCTTCTCGGCCAGCGCAATCGCCTGGTCCAGGTTCTCCTCCTGAATGGCGCGGGAGAACTGGGGTGCGAACTTCCGGGTCTCGGCCTGGGCGCGCTTGAACTGAATGAATTTCTGAATCATGATGGTCAGCGACCAGATGGACATGATCGCCAGAATAGCCACGATGGCCTTGGCGAAGAGTCCCATCGAGTGGAACAGTTCAAGAAGATCTACGCTCATGGTGCGGTGCCTCCTGGGGGAACGAAGCTATTGCTGCTTGAACGCGACGGCCTGCTGGACCAGTTGCCGAACCGGCCGGCCCTTGAACTTGGCCGGCTTGAAAACGCTCTTCAGGATCGCCTCCCGCGCGGGCTCGCCGAACGCGGGATGCGAGGTCTTCAGCAATTTGAACGACGGAGCCTCGACGTGGCCCGTCGTGTCCACGATGAACTGCATTTCCACCCGGCCGGTGATCCCGGCGCTGGCCAGGACGGGCGGGTACCGCGGCTGCGGCTGAGAGATCACCTGGACCGGATCGTCCAGCTGCGCCTCGAGGAAGACCTCGCCGGTGACCGGACCGGTTCCGCCGACGACGCCTGTCCCGATGCCGCCCTCGACGCCCTTACCGGTGAAATCCCGGGGGTCGAACGGCTTCTCGTTCAAGTCCACCGGGGGGATATCCTTGGGGATGTCGGTCGGCGCCACCACGGTCTGAAACCCCTTGGGGGGCGGATTGGCGGCCACGATGACGTCTGGTGGAGGCTGTTCCGGTGGGGGCTTGGGTGGCTCGGGCGGCTTCAGAAAGACCATCGTCGTGTCTACCGGACGATTCCTGATGGTCTCAGCCACGCCTTGCGTCGCCTTCACGGCGCCAAAGATAAGGAGCCCATGCAGCACGAGGGACAGCACCGTCTGCCCCATCGTCTTCGGACTGCTGTGCTTGGATTCAATCAGGTTCTCGAACACGCTACTACCTCCAGGGGGAGGGGTGATCGTGCCCGGAAAGTAAGGCCCGCTCTGAACATGTACTTTGCCCCCGGATGTCAATTCGATTACAACCGCATTAGCGGTTCGAAACGTTCCGAGGCTGGACAAAAACCTACGTTGAGGAACCGACTCGCCCCGTGACCTGACTCACAGGCGGCCGGCTCTATGTTACCCGTGGGATGGGTTTCGGCAAGGAGCGCGGGTCACCGGTGGCTGAACCGCATGGTCTGCTGCGCCAGCACTGCCGTGGGCCGACCTCCTCGGCGTGCCGGCCTGAAACGACTCTCCCGCAGGGCCTGAAACGCTGCCACAGTGAACCCCGGATGAGAGCTGACCACTACCCGGACCGATCCTTCGTCCACCCTCCCGTCGATTCCCACTACGAACTGCAGCTGGACCTGCCCGCTCACACCTGCACGCCTCAGCCCGTCCGGATAGCGTGGGTAGGGTTGCGAAATCAGCTCCGGAACCGCATCGACTTCAGTAGTGCTAAAGACCAGAGGCATGCTGTCAGGTGAACCGACAGTGTCTCCCGAGCTTCGCTGGAGCGACCCCGGATTGAATTCGGGCGCACCAGGGGGTCGATACGTAAACAGCAGCCGCTGGAATTGGGGAGGATCCAGCGGGAGGTCGGGCACTTCCAGGGGCGCGGCTACAATCGGCCCAGTATCAGATGGTGGACCGCCAGCGGCGGTCGACGGCACGTCAACCAGCTCGAGCCGGATGGTATCTCGAGCCACCAGCCGCATGCTGGCGGAGGGAGTTCCGCTTCTGCTCACGGCGGCCGCGATCAGCAGGATGTGAAAGACCAGCGCCGCCGTCAGCGCGCGAGTCCGCGGTCCGCCTACGGGGTTGGAGGCCAGCACGGCGGCAAACATCGACGACTCCTGTAAGAGGCTCTGCTAGTTAGCACCCGCGGCTGGAGCCCTCGTGGAGTCGCAATGACAAAACGATGATGAGCCGATGAGAATCGCTATGTGATGGGCACCTGGGCCTTCGGCAGCCGAACAGTAAAGACCGACCCTCTGCCGGGCCGGCTCTGGACGGTGATCGTTCCCCCGTGCGCCTCTACGATCCACTTGGTGATGGCCAGGCCGAGCCCAACACCGGGACGGTCGCCGGTGCGCGAGCGGGCCGGGTCCGCGCGCCAGAATCGCTCGAAGATGTGGGTGAGGTCTCCCGGAGCGATGCCGATGCCGGTGTCCCGAACCGAGAACGTAATGGCGTCGTCGTCCTCCTCGAGGCTGAGCGCGACCGTGCCGCCCTGGGGCGTGTACTTGATCGCGTTGGTTACGATGTTCAGCAGCATCTCCCGGATTCGGTGCGGGTCGACCGCGAGCAGCACCGGCTCGTCGGGAAGAGTGTGAACCTCCGTGACGCCGACGCTCTCGCCCAGCATCCCGGCCGTTTCTGCGACGTCGGCCACCAGGGCGCGCAGATCACATTCCTGCACCGCCAGTGGAGCCCGGCCCTCGTCGGCCCGGGCGAGGGTGAGCAGGCTCTCCACCATTTCCGTCATCTGGTTGATCTGGGCCAGGGATTCGTCGAGCGACTGGAGTATCTCCGGCGGGATTCCGGGGTGAACCAGCGCCCGCTCCACCCCCGCCCGCAGCACCATCAGCGGCGTCTTGAGCTCATGGCTGGCGTCCGCGGTGAAGCGGTGCAGGCTGCCGAAGCTCTGCTCCAGCCGCGCCAGCATGCCGTTGACCGTGAGAGCGAGCCGAGCCATCTCATCGCCCGAGATCGGCACCGCCAGCCGGCGATGCAGGCTCCGGCCATCGGAGATGGCCTCCACCTCGTCCATGATCCCCTGCACCGGCCGGAGGCTGGTGCCGGCCAGCCAGTACCCCACCAGCCCGGCGCCCACCAGGATGATGGGCGCGATCAGCAGCATGGATTTCAGGAGGTCGGCAGGACCCAGCGCCGCCTGCCGGATGGGGGTCGCCACCAGGATTCCCCCGACCACCGGCCCCGCGCCCTGGACCGGCACGGCCAGGAAGCGCACCGGCCCGCTCGGTGGACCCAGGGCAAGGGTGCCGGTGTGCTTCTCGAAGCTCGTGGTATCGAGTGGCGCGGTCAGCCGCTCCAGGGCATCGGCACTCAGCGTGCGGGTCACTTCCGACAGCGCGAGAACCTGGCCCCCGGTGTCGGCCACGACCAGATAGTCGCGCACCGACTCGAGGTAGGCACTGATGCCGGGGTCGAGCGCGGGCTTCTCCCCGCTGGTGGTGACGATGCGGCCGAGAACCTTGTAAGACTCGGTGAGCCAGCGGTGGGCGAGGTCGGCCTCGAGGCTGAGGCGCTGGTCCAGCTCCTTGATGCCGGACTGACG
>JBDTTD010000259.1:0-3505 GCA_039930805.1 Gemmatimonadales bacterium
GAGCTTCCCGCGCGGCAGGTTGGCGGGTTCCGCACCTTCAAGCCCATGCTGCGCTGGGACGCCTCTATCCGGGGTCAGTTCCAGCTGCCGGTGGACGCGCTGATCCAGTTCACCCCGGCGGTGGATTCGGCCACGGTCTATGTCGACAGCGCGCTGTACAATCGCGCAGTATGGATCTCCCGGAGCCTGCTGATTCCCGAGGCGCGGCCCGGAACCGAGATCCGCATCGTCGGCTGGTCGGTCCAGCCGGCTGAGTCGGCATCCGTGAAGCTGCGGGCCGGCAGCACGGTCTCGTCCGCCCGTATCGCGATAGGCAGCGATCTCAAGCCCGGTCTGCTGCGAGCGTGGGTCAGCCTCCGGACACAGCTGCTGCCGGCCACCAGCGCCATGCCACGTGGCGCCGCGTTGCAGCTCAGCCTCGAGCCGGCCGGCGCGGCCTGGCCGGATGTGTCATATGTCCTCCCGATCGGCTGGCGCCCGGTGGCCGGCTCGACCCGGGTCGGCGGCCAGCTCGCTCGCGATCCGTCGGTGGAACAGGACTCGGCCGGCCGGGTGCGGCTGCGCTGGAAATTCCATGGACTCAAGGCCGCTCCGATCAGCGTTCAGATAACCACCGATGCCGTCCTGGCGGCCGCGCCGGAGACGGTGACCGTTCCGCGTGCCCGCACCGAGGCGTCCCGCATCGTGGAAGGCCGGGCCTCGCTGGTCCAGGGGCCTGCGATCGGGTTCGTCGCGCCGAACGATGGGACTGTGCTCTCGGGCGACCGGGTGTACGTGGGCGTCAAGGGCGAGCCGGGCGCGAAGGTGGTGTTGTTCGACGGTGTCACCGCCATCGACTCAGCCTTCGTCCGGATGGACGGAGTGCACGACTTCATCGCGGTGCCCCTGGCTCGCGGTCCCCACCGGTTGCGCGTCAGCATGCGGAATTCCTGGGGCCACGAGCGGTGGGACAGCATCGCGGTGCATGTGACCGGGTTGCCGGCCCGCTTCGAGGTGCCGGCCCGCATCACGCTGGCCGCTGATGGCCGTACCGTCACCACCGCGAATGTCCGGGTATTGGACGCGTGGGGTGTGCCGGTAGTTCAGGCCGCCTATGTGACCGTTACCGCCCAGGGGTCCGAGCCGGTGGGTGAGGATGCCGATCCCTCGTCGGTTGGGCGGCAGCTGCTTACCACTAGCACCGGTCGTCTCCAGGTTCCGCTGCGTCCGGGACACACGGTGGGCGCCGGCTTGCTGACCCTGAAGTCGGGCGATGCCAAAGCGACCATTCCGCTGGAGGTCAACCCCGAGATCCGCCCCCTCACCGTGGCGGGCGCGGGCTCAGTAGGACTGGGGGCGAGCCCTGACGCATACGGCGCCATCACCGCCCGTGGGCGGTTGGGGGCGCGCACCTCGGTGTCTCTGACGCTGGACTCCCGCAGCCTCGACGCGGGTCAGGACGTCTTCGGCCGGGATCAGGACCCGCTGGAAGAGGCCCAGTATCCGATTCTGGGCGACGCCAGCCACGTCCAGACCCGCGCTGCCTCGGCCGCCTGGTTTTCGGCCCGGCTCGAGCGCGGTCTCGATTGGATGAGCTTCGGCGACGTGGCCACCAACGACTTTGCCGCTGGCCTGAGCCTGGCCGGCTACCGCCGCGCGGTCAGCGGCGTGGCAGGCCGGCTCACCACCGGTCCAGTAACGTGGAGCGGGTTCGGCAGCATGACGGCGCAGGCGCTCCGGCAGCGGCAGATCCGCGGCGCCGGCGTGTCGGGCCCCTACGAGCTTGGTCCGGATGTGCTTCCTGGAACCGAGCAGCTCCGGCTGGAGACGCGGGCGCTGGAGAATCCCGAGCGGGCCGTGGTGACTCAGGGCCTGACACGCTTCGTCGACTACCAGATCGATTACGCCTCAGGCGTCGTGCTCTTCAAGCAGCCGGTGCCTGCGGCCGACGCCCAGGGCAACCCGGTCTACGTGGTGGCCACCTTCGAAGCGGCGTCCGGCGGCGAGCGTCAGCTCGTGGCAGGAGGACGGGCGGCCCTGGACCTGAACCGCGTCTTCGGTGCTCGCCCCATGGACTCCCTGCGGCTGGGCGTCACCGCGGTCAGTGCCGAGCAGACCGTGGCGCCGTTCCGGCTGATCGGTGCTGACATGCGGGCGTTGAAGGTCGGCGGGCTCGATGTCAGCGCCGAGGTAGCCTATGCGGAGCAGGGTGACTCGGCCGGCTTTGCCACCAGCGCGAAGGCCGGCTTCGGGACCGCCGAAGGGCCGATCTCATTCGGCGCTTCGTATATGTCGGTTGGTCGCGAGTTCACTAACCCTTCGAATGTGGCTCTGCGCCCAGGCACCACCGAGATCGCGGTGCGCGGCGCCCTGAAGGTGGGCTCGAGCACTCTGCGGGCCAGCCACTCGTGGCAGGACTTTCAGCTCGACGGGGTCAGCCGCTGGAATACGCGGGTAGGCGTGGTACAGTCGTTCGGCCGGCACGTGGAGCTGGACGCCGGCGTGGCGCAGCGCCGCGAGGAGAGCGGGGCAGGCGCCAGCGTCGCCGGCGAGGCCCAGTCGGGCGAGCTAAAGCTTACCCTGAAGCCGACCGACGTCCTGCAGCTCTGGGCCGAGGGCCGCCGCCAGTTTACCCATAGCGGCACCCTGGCTCAGCCCGATTTCTGGGGAATCGGCAGCGCCTACCGGCTGTCGCCGGCCGTGTCCCTCGAGGGCAGCCACCGTTTCGTGACTCCCTCGGAAGGGTCGAGCTACGCCGTATCGAGCGTGGGCGTCCGGGCCAATGTCGGCTTCGGAACCCAGGCTTGGGGCAGCTACCAGCTGGCTGGTGGCATCGAAGGCGGTAGAAGCGCAGCGGTGCTGGGCCTCAACAATCGCATGCGCCTCGCCCCCGGGTTGGGGATGAACCTGATGTTCGAGCGCCGGGTCGGCCTGGAGCAGGCGTCGATCTCGGACCCGGTACGCGCGGCCCCGTTCCTCCAGCCCGAAGAGGACTATTGGGCGGCCGGTCTGGGCATCGAACTCACCCCGGAGAGCGCGCCGTATCGCCTGACGGCTCGGGGCGAGTACAAGGACGGAATCTTCCAGTCCAACCGGCTGGTCTCAGTGGCGGGTGAAGTGACGTTCAACTCGTCCCTGGCGCTGCTCAGCCGGCAGGAGTTCACCCAGACCGCCCGGCCCGATGTCGCAGTGGCCAACCGGCTCTCCAGCCTGTGGGGCCTGGCGCTGCGCCCTACCGGCAACGACCGGCTGAACGTCCTGGCCAAGCTCCAGTGGTCTGACGAGAGCAATCCCATCGGCGGCGGCGTTCTCGTCTCCGAAGGCAACGAGCGCAAGCTGATCGGTGCCGCCGACGTAATCTGGTCGCCGGTTCGCGGGGCAGAGCTGGGCGCCCGTTACGCCATTCGCCGGACCGATGCCGTGCGTCTCGATGCGGGCGGCCTGAGTCAGGCGTTGAACTCCCGCGCGGATTACGCCGGCGCCAACCTGAACCTGGATGTCACCAACTGGCTCGCCATTCGGGGCG
>JBDTTD010000260.1:0-3476 GCA_039930805.1 Gemmatimonadales bacterium
CTGGTTTTTGATTCTGGACACCATCGCCGGACATCCCTTTCAAACCCCCAGCCTGCTGGGCCAGGTCGTCCTGTTCGGCATCGCTCGCCCGGACACGAGCCACCTGGTGTTCGGCGCGATCCTGGTCTACACCGCATTCCACTTCGCCGTGTTCGCCCTGCTGGGAATGGGTCTGGTCGTGCTGGTCCACTGGGGGGTCCGCGACTCCGTCGTGCGCTACGCGCTGCTCCCCGTCTTTCTGGTCTTCGAGGTGATGTTTTACGGGCTACTGGAAGTCCTTTCGGAGCGAACCAACGAGTTGTTCCCCTTCTGGGCGGTGATCACGGCCAACACGCTGGCCGCGCTGAGCATGGGGATCTATCTCTGGGTGCGCCATCCGGATTTCCGCCGTTCCATCCGGGACACGCCCTTGGGAGACGCGCCTCGGTAAAGGCGGAAGGAGGGAACGACGGAAGGCGCCTTCCCCGTCCCTGGTTCCCTCCTTCCCCCGTTCCCTCCTTCCGCTTTACCTTCCAGCCTCACCCTACATCGGCCGGTCTGTGCTTCACCGAGTTCTCCCAGCAGCTCTTCTCCTCCATCTCCTACTGTTTGCATCGCCGCTCCTGGGGCAGCTCGAGCCGCCCTCCACCGGCGGTGCGGTGGCGCTGGACCAGGAGCTGCGCATGCTTGGTCACAACAAACGGGTGTTGATGATCGGGGCCCATCCGGATGACGAGGACACCGAGCTGCTCACCATCCTGGTCCGGGGCATGGGGGCCGAAGCAGCCTACCTCTCCCTGAACCGGGGCGAAGGCGGCCAGAACCTGATCGGCCCCGAGCTGGGCGAGGCGCTGGGCCTGATCCGGACCGAGGAGCTGCTCGCGGCACGGCGGCTGGATGGCGCACGGCAGTACTTCACCCGGGCATACGACTTCGGTTTCTCCAAGACCATCGATGAGACCTGGCGGCATTGGCCGCGTGACACCGTCCTCAAGGACGTGGTGCGAATGGTCCGTCGGTTTCGTCCCCAGATCATCGTCAGCATCTTCAGCGGGACGCCCCGGGACGGCCATGGCCAGCACCAGGCGGCCGGTTGGGCGGCGCAGGAGGCCTTCCGGATCGCGGGCGACAGCACCCGCTTCCGCGAGCTGTTTCGGGAGGAGGGCCTGGTTGCCTGGAGCCCGCTCAAGCTCTATCGCAGCGCTCGCTTCGATTCGACTGCAACGACGCTCACCCTGAACGGCGGCGTGCTCGACCCGGCGGTCGGGAAATCCTATCACCAGATTGCCATGGCCGGACGCAGCCTGCACCGCTCCCAGGACATGGGACAGCTGCAGCGAATCGGTCCGTCGCTGGTTCGGCTGGCGATGGTCGAGGATCGCACCACCGGGGGCGCCGGGCTCTTCGATGCTATCGATACCACTCTCACCGCGATGCCTCTGGGGGAGCGACGGGGGCCCGGCATGGCCACACTGGTGTACGGTGGGCCGCAACCGGCGCTGGGCCGGTACGCCGCCAGGATCGATTCTGTCCTGGCGGCCCGGGGGAATCCAGCCCGGCGGAAGAGCCTCCTGGCTCGTGCCGCCGCAGACCTGGAGGAGGCCGTCGCCCAGCCTCCGCGGGCCTCGGCTGGTGAGCGCGGCGTGTATTACACTCGGGGGATCGAGCTGGAGGACCAGCTCGGGCATTTGAATCTGGCGGCGTGGCACTTCGGCCGGATGGTGTTCGATGCCACCGTAAACGATGACCGGGTCGTGCCCGGACAGCTGCTGCGCTGGACTCTGTCCGCCTGGAATGCCTCGGACGGGGCCCGCACCGCCGCCATGCAGGCGGCCGAGTGTATTCCACTCGCCGAGTGTCACTCGCCGGACTGGGAGCCTGAGCCTCGCGCCATTCAGCCGGGGCAGGTCGCGAGCGACACCGTGGATTATCCGGTGCTGGATCAGCCGCCGTCCTCGCCCTATTTCCTGCGCTTACCTCGGGATGGCGACCTGTACCGCTGGCCCGAAGCCCGCTCCGATCAGACGGGCATCACCGGGGGCCCGCCTTATGGGGAGCCCTTCGAGTCGCCCACGTTTCTGGGATCGGTCGAGGTGAATGCCGTCGCCTCCGACAGCCTGGGCGCGTCGCGGCTCGCCGAAGCGGTCTACAGCTTCAATGACCAGGCCCGCGGTGAAGTGCGGCGACCGGTCACCGTGGTGCCCAGGATCGATGTCAAGCTCGATCCGGCTACCGAGCTCTGGCCCACCAATTCGCTCGTCCCTCACCGCTACAGCGTCACTCTGACTCACGGGGCGCAGGACACGACCTCGGGCACGGTGATACTGGAGCTCCCCCGGGGCTGGCCCGCGGTCAAGCCGCAGCGATTCCGCTTTACCCGCGAAGACGAGCGGGGAACCTTCGTGTTCGACGTGAGGCCACCCGCCAGGCTCACCCCAGGCTCGGTCGAGTTTCGCGCGGTAGCGCGAGACTCGGCCGAGACGACATATGGGCTGGGCGTGTTCACAGTGGACTATCCCCACATTCGGCCGCGGGCGTACACCAGGCCGGCCAATGCCACCGTCCGGATGGCGCCGCTCATCCTGCCGAAGCTGGTCCGGGTGGGATACATCCGCGGCGCGGCCGACCAGGTGCCTGAAGCGCTCGAGAGCGTCGGTGTGCCGGTGGTGCTGCTGACCGAAGCAACATTGGAGCGGGGCAACCTGGCCAGGTTCGACGCCATCGTGGTCGGCCCTCGCGCCTACGAGATCGACTCCGCCCTGGTCAGCAACAACCGGCGGCTTCTGGAGTATGCCCGGCGCGGCGGCTTGGTCATCGTCCAGTATCAGCAGCATCGCTTCTTCAGCGGCCGGTTCGCACCCTATCCGCTCACCCTTGCCCCGATGAGCCACGACCGGGTGACCGACGAGAACGCCCCGGTGCGCATGGCGGGGAATCAGCCCGTTGGCCGGGTGCCGAACCGGCTTACGGAGCAGGATTGGAAGGGCTGGGTCCAGGAGCGTGGGCTCTACTTTGCCAGAACCTGGGACCGCCGCTACCAGCCGGTGCTCGAGACCCACGATCCGGGTGAGCCGCCGCTTCGAGGGGCACTCCTGATTGCCCCAGTAGGGAAGGGGACCTACGTCTACACCGGGCTCAGCTTCTTTCGCCAGCTGCCGGCCGGAGTGCCGGGGGCGTTCCGGCTCTTCTCCAACCTGCTCGCACTCGCGCGGACATCGGGGCGCTGAGCAACTCGTGCCGCCTAACCAGGAAGGAAGGAAGGACACGAAGGCCACGAAGAAAGCTTCGTGTTTGAGAACAAACTGGCTGATAGTCGCTGTACTGCTGGTGGGTGGCTGTAGTGGTGACGGCCGGATCCCGGTGGTCCTGTACTCTCCTCATGGACGGGATCAGCTCAGTCTACTGGAGAAGGCGTTCGAGAAGCAGCGGCCCGACATCGACATCCGCTGGCTCGACATGGGCTCGCAGGAGATCCTCGACCGGCTGCGCTTCGAGCG
>JBDTTD010000261.1:0-3471 GCA_039930805.1 Gemmatimonadales bacterium
GCCGCTGGAGCGCGGTCGTGGTCATGGACTTGGAGTAGGTCTGGTAGCTGTTACCTCCCTGCTCCTTGGCCTTGTACATGGCGGTGTCGGCGTGCATCAGCAGCGTATCCAGATCCTCGCCATCGAACGGATAGATGGCAATGCCGATGCTGGCGTTGATGAAGATCTCGTGGGTGCCGACCCGGATCGGATGGGCAAAGCTGGTGATGATTCGTCGCGCGAGCTTCGCCGCGTCCTGAGGGTCGCTCAGCCCCGGCATGATGACGGTGAACTCGTCACCACCTAGGCGCGCCACCTCCGGCGCCAGGGTGGCGAACGCCGGGCCGACCTCGTCCTCCCGCTCGCGGCAGCAGGAACGCAGGCGCGACGCAACGTGCCGGAGCAACTGGTCGCCGACCTCGTGGCCCAGCGTATCGTTGATCCGGCTGAAGTGGTCGAGGTCGATGAAGAAGGCCGCCACCAGCTTCTGGTGCCGGCTGGCCTGCTCCAGGGCGTAAGCCAGGCGCTCCTTGTAGGAGAGTCGATTGGGGAGTCCCGTGAGGCTGTCGAAATAGGCCAGCTCGCGGACCTGATCCAGCATTCGCGCGTTGGCGAGCGCCACGGCCGCCTGGTCGGCCAGGCGCCGCATCTGCACCCGGTCTTCCTCGGTGGGGACGAGGTCGAACCGCTCGCCCAGCGCGATGATGCCTGATAGCTGGCGCTGGTAGGAGAGCGGCAGTATCACGAAGGACGTGGCTCCCAGCTCAACCAGAGGCTCCAGGTAACCCGGTACGGTCTCCCCGGTTCGCAGCTCGAGCACCTCGGGGCCGGTCAGAATGGATTGTACGTCCTGCCCTCGCATCGCGACCCGGGCTACGTGCCGCAAGCCGGTGTCGTAATTCTGGATCACACTGGTGAGCGACTTGGAGCTGTCGGGGAGGCCGACCGTCACGCTGACTACACTGCAGGGAAACACGTCGCGGATGCGGGCCAGAATGGTGTCCACGATAGCGGTGGCATCGGTGGCCGACAGCACCGCCCGGTCGATCTCGGCCGCTGTCGCCAGGGCGTTGAACTGACGGCCCAGCTGCGTGGCCATGGTATTGAATGACGCGGCCAGCTGCTCGAACTCGTCCTGGCTGGTTACCGTGACCCGGCTGGCAAAGTCGCGCTGCGCAATCCGGCGAGTCCCCTTCTGCAGCTCCTCGAGCGGCAAGATGCTTCGACGTATCTGACTGACGCTGAGCAGCAGGACGACCAGGCTGGACAGCCCGACGACCATGAGAAAGGTGTTGGTGAACTCCACCATCGGCTCCAGCACCTCGTCCTTGGACTCGGAGAGCACGACACGCCAGGGCTGGGAGGCGAAGGCCTCGGTCATTCTGATTTCGGAGGAGGATGACAGATAGGATTGGTCGGCCAGGCTAACCACTACGCCCGGGGTCTTGGTCTGGGTGCCGGCCGCAGGGACCGGCAGCACCTTGACCGAGCTGAAAATGACATGAGCTGAATCATCCAGCACCGCTACCCGGGTGGTGGGCGAAGGCATGCTCTGCTCGAGCGTGCCCCAGAGATACTCCGGACTGGCCTCACCGACAAAAGTGCCACGGACCTCGTTGCGGCGGACGAGACGGCGCAGGAGATAGATGCGGGGCGGCTCGCCGGGGGTGTTCTCGGTCACGATCAAGGGGAGGCCCAATCGCAGATCGGAGCTATCCCGCGAAGTCAGCCTGGGCCGCCGGGCCAGACGGCCGAAGACCTCGATGCGCTTGCCATCGTCGCCAACGAACTCGACAGCGACGAAGCGCTGACGCGCGAGGAGATCCAGTCCGGCGATCAAGGCCTGGCTTGCGGCGATCAGCTCCGCGCGCGACGGCGAGGAGCCGGAGCGAGTCGGGGTCCCCTTAGGGGCATGATCCAGCACGATCCCGCCCATGGCCAGTCGGCCATCCAGGCTGCCGGTCTGGGTCTGGTTGCCGGGGCGCGGTTTGACCGGAGGCATCGGTCTTGGAGCCGGTCGGGGCTTCCGCTTCGAGGCATCCAACTGGAGCAAGGCTTGGGGAGGGATGCTCTTCAGAGTGGCGTCGAGCAGCAGAAGACGCTCGAAGATCGCCTGGCCGAGGGCGACGTTTGCCTGCTGGAGCCGGTTGGCGCTCTGGCGGTAAAGCTGCTGTTTGACGTGCCGGTAGGACAGTAGGGCCAGGACCGCCATCGGTACGAAGGCGCATCCCACAAAGAGGGCAAGAAGCCGGCGACCAAACCTGCTCCGCAGTGGTGTCGACGGAAGAGTCATCTTGCTCGCGTGGAATGGCTAGTCGATAGAACGGGGCCGCAGCCTTCCCGTACCGAGCAAGTGTCATGCCCTCCGAGACACCCCCCTAAGCGTTGGTTTTATGGAACTTAGGGCCCTTGTCGAGGAGAGGATTTGCCGCCCCATCCCGCGTTTCGCCATCCGACCGGTACCCCTTGGGACCGCCGTGTACGGAACAGAGGTCGAAGCCGTCGAGCCTGTCTCTCAGTGCTCGCACCCGAGAGGCCCGAACCTGGCCCTGGCGGCCACCTTGGCACGCTGCGCCGCGCACCCCTACAACATCGGCCCCGGCAGCCAGCACAGTATCGATGTCATCGAGCGTGAGTGACCCGGCAAGAGCGGTCAGTAACCCCTCGCTTCTGGCGCCCGCTACCCAAGCGCCCAGTTCGGGAGGCGTAACCCATCCCAACAAGCCGATCCCGTCCTTCGTGTGGGTGTCGAGCAGGATACCTGACGCTCCGGTACCACGGGCATGAGCGACGACGAGATCGGGCGTGAGGGTTCCGGCCCGCGCCGCATCGGCATAGGCCACCGCCACGACCAGCGCCCCGGAACCACTGTCGGCCAAGGCGGCCACTGCGGCCGCGAGAATCCGCATCACCATCTCGGGCGACTGCACACCAGCGAAGCCGAGCTTCAGATAGGTCGGAGCTGCCCGGGCCGGCAGGACGAGGGAGGCAATGGTGGTGACGGCGTCTTCGGGCGTTGCCAGGTCTCCCAGCGCAATGCTAAGAGGGCATTCGGAAGGGACCACGGCCACTATCTCGGCGAGCGTGGCTGCCGACACCGCACCCAGCGAACCACGGTCGGGCTCCTTGGCGTCGATAATGTCGGCGCCCCCACTGAGCGCCGGACCCACCTCTGCTGCCGACCGCACGCTCACCAGCAACTGCATCGAGCCGCTCCCTAGGTAAGACGATAAGGCGCTGATATGTTAGGATTTAAGAAGTTATCACCGGCCGGGTTCGGAGGGGAGGCGGCGGAGTGCTGGACCACAAGGTCGTCCTGGTTACCGGAGCGTCGAGCGGAATCGGTCGCGCTATTGCACTCCGATGCGCGCGGGCCGGTGCCGACATCGCACTTACCTACCGCGGAAATCAGACCGGCGCAGAGGAGGCAGCAGCGGAGATCCGGTCGCTCGGACGCCGGGTAGAGGTGATCCGCACCGATATCAGCCGGCG
>JBDTTD010000262.1:0-3466 GCA_039930805.1 Gemmatimonadales bacterium
CCCTCCACGCCCAGTTCTTCGCCTTCGGCCAGAACAAGGTCCAGTATCGCAAGCTGGACTGGAAGATCATCCGGGGGCCGCACGTCGACCTCTACTATTACCCCGCCGAGGCCGAGCTCGCCCGGGCGGCGCTGACGTACGCCGAGGCCAGTTACGACACCTTGTCGCTCCAGTTCGGCCATGAAGTCGGTGCCCGCATTCCCCTGATCGTATACGCCTCTCACACCGATTTCGAGCAGACCAACATCCTGCCGTTCACCCCTCCCGAGGGGCTGCTCGGCGTCACCGACTTCCTCAAGCGCAGGGTCGCGCTGCCGTTCCGGGGCAATTTCGCCGAGTTCCGGCATACGCTGCGACATGAGATGGTGCACGCGTTCCAGCTCGATCTCCAGGCGGAGAGTTACAACCAGGCGCCGCGATCGGGTCGCTTCGCGTTCCCACTCTGGTGGAGCGAGGGGCTGGCGGAGCTCTGGTCGGGTGGCGAGGACGCCAGGGATATGATGGTGCTGCGCGACATCACCTTTACCGGGCGCCTGCCGCCGCTGCGCCAGCTCGCCTACGTCACCAGCGGGATCGTGTATCCCCTCGGCGGACGCATCCATCGCTGGCTGGCCGATACCTACGGCGACTGGCGGGTGGCGCTCATGTACAAGGAGCTCAACCGCTACGACACCTTCGAGGATGCCATCCTGGCTACGTACGGGCGCCCGCTCGATCAGCTCAGTGAAGAGTTCCAGCTGGCCATGCGCCGCGACTTCTACCCCTCGATCGATAGTCTGGCACCGCTCGCCGTGCTGGGACGGCAAATCACCCAGCTCGCCATCAAGCCCGCATTCCTGCCCGATACCGGCACCGGGGACACCCAGGCCGGGGCCAGGGGTGAGGTGATATTCATATCGCCGGCGACAGGCTATGCCACGATCTACCGCAAGCGGCTGGCCGGCGGCAAACCCCGGAAGGTTGTGGTCGGGGGCCGGACCGCCGACCTGGAGGCCTTCCACCCCTTCGATTCCCGGATGGATGCATCGCGCCCCGGGTTCCTTCTCCTCGCCGCGCGCTATGGCGACCGGGACGCGCTGGTGGTATGGGACCTGAAGCGAAGAAAGATCGCGGGCCGATACCAGTTCGACCGGCTGAACTCGGTCCTTTCTCCGATGTGGATGCCGGACCGGAAAAGCATCGTCTTCAGCGGGCTCTCCGAGAGCGGTGTCTCCGATCTCTACCGGATGCGGCTTCCCGATGGCACGCTCGAGCCACTGACGCGTGATCATTTCCAGGATCTCGATCCCAGCCCCAATCCGGATGGCCGGCGCCTGGTATTCGCCTCCGACCGGACGGCCGGAGGGCTGGATGGCGCGGTCAACCTGTTCCTGCTGGACCTGGGCAGTGGAAAAACTTCCCAGCTCACCCGGGGCGACTGGGTAGACGAGGCGCCATCGTGGGGTCCTGATGGCCGCGTCTATTTCACCTCCAACCGCGACGGGGTGCTCAATGTGTTCTCGGTGGACACCCTGGGTGAGGGCCGCCGCGAAACGTCTGCCTGGACTGGCGCCTTCGATGCAGTCCCGCTCCCGGACAGCAGCGGACTCCTGATCGGCGGCTTCCACGACCTCAGCTGGAATCTCTATCGCTATCCCGTCGACAGTGCGGCCCGGCAGCAACGGTTTTCCATCGACTCAGGCGCTGCGCCTGCCCAGTGGAGCTGGAGGACTCCGGGTGACACGGCCGCGGGGTTGAAGGCCGAAGAGCCCTATCGGCGGCGCCTGACGCTCGATGTCGCGGCGGGTGATGCGGTGTTCGTCCCCGGGTACGGCGGCGCCCAGGGGATCGCCTTCCTGATGAGCGACCTGCTCGGCGACAACCTCATCTTCGGGTCCATCGGCTCCTTCCAGGGCCGCCGGTTGGGAAGCGTCTTCGAGAACATCAATGCGAGCGCAGTTTACCTGAACCGCCAGCGGCGACTCAACTGGGGGGTGGGCGCGTTCCGCACCAAAGGCCGCAATTTCGAGGGCGACAACGTCGTGGCCTACAACGAGACCGCGACTGGTGGCCTCGCACTGCTGCGCTATCCGTTGAGCCGGTTCAGCCGGATCGAGGGCACCGTGGTGGTGGAGCACTCCGACCGGGTCGATTTCACGCTTCCGGTGGATCAGCCCCGACGCATCGGCTGGCTTGCGTCCCACTACCTGAGCTACGTGCATGACAACTCGCTCTGGATTCCCAGCGGCCCCATCGATGGAACCCGCTTCAGCTTCACGGCCGGGATCTCGAGCGATTTCACCAACAGCCGCTTCGACAGCTACCTCCTGAGCGGCGACTGGCGCCGCTACTTCCGGATGGGCCGGCGCAGCACCTACGCGGTGCGAACCCTCGGGTTCTATAGCGGGGGGGACCGGCCCCGGCGTATCAACATCGGTGGCACGCTGGGCCTGCGCGGCTACCCCCAGTTCGGCTATATCCTCGGTTCCCACGCGTTCATGGTGAACCAGGAGCTGCGCTTTCCCATCCTCACCCACTTCACACTCGGCACCCCCCTCGGTGACGTGGACTTTCCCGAAGTGCAGGGCGGGCTGTTCGTCGACTTAGGCAAGGCCACATTCCCGACCGGCATCGACCGCGCGTTGCTGGGCAGCTATGGGCTGAGTTTTCGGCTTGCGATTGCGCCGCTCGCCGTCCTGCGGCTCGACCTCGGCCGGCGGTTCACCGATGACAACTACGTGGGGTACAGCCTGAATGGGGAGCAGAAACGGCCCGGGTTTCTGAGCTTCTTCTTCGGCTATAACTACTGATGGCACAATATCTTCGGCTTGACCGCCCCGTCCTCCTGACCTATCTTGGCCTGCTGGGGGCGGGGTGCCGGAGCGCGCCCGGGCCGGTCCTTCCGGCGGCCGCCCAACCCGTGAGTCGGGCGCAAGTGGTGGAGTGGGTGGCGGCCACACTCCCCGCTGAAAGCCGGTTGCACCGCTTCAAGTGGCTGTTTCAGGACGAGCGGGGCAGTGCCGGCGGGCGCGGAAGCGCCCGGATCGCGGCCCCGGATTCACTCCGGTTTGATGTGGCCGGTCCGTTCGGGAGCGGTGCCGCTTCCGCTGTCGTGGTAGGGGATCGCGCGACCTGGACCGAGCCGCCCGACGCCATTGCCAGACTCGTCCCCAACTATCCTTTGATGTGGGCCATGTTCGGAGTGGCCCGAATGCCCCCGGAGGGAGTAGAGCTGCGGGGGCTCGCGCAGGACTCGGTCATCGCCTGGCAGTACGCCGGGGCATCTGATACCGTCCAGTACGCACGAACGGCGGGAAATCCGGTGCGGTTTGTCGCGGAGGTGCGCCAGGCGGGGAAGCTGATCGGGCGCGCCGAGGCAACGCTGCAGGCTGATGGGACTGCTATCAAAGCGCGCCTTACCGTGCCGAGCGCGCCGGCGAAACTCGACTTGACCTTTCTCTCGACTACACGGGCCACCTTTGCGCCT
>JBDTTD010000263.1:0-3463 GCA_039930805.1 Gemmatimonadales bacterium
GAAATCCTTGAAGCTCTGCTTGAGCACTACAACCAGACCTGTTTGCTGACTTGCCATGGTGAATCCTGGAGGCTTTGGGGGCACTGAACCCGGTACGCGAAGGGAGCAAGATGGGGCAGGTGGCGGGATGGCGTAGGTGACCCGAGTCACGGGCCCTATCCCCCCGCCCGGCGCAAACCCGATTATTTTCAGCCGATGCCGCTCTCCGCTTTTCACCCCGTCGTCGCCCGCTGGTTCGAGCAGAAGTTCGGCGAGCCCACTCCCCCACAGCGCCTCGGCTGGGACGCCATTCGGCAGGGGCGGGACACGCTCATTGCTGCCCCAACCGGCTCGGGAAAGACCTTGGCCGCCTTCCTCGAGGAGCTGGACCGCCTCTTCCGCGAGGGGCTGGAGGCCCCGCTCCCCGATGAGACCCGGGTGGTCTACGTCTCGCCGCTGAAGGCGCTGAGCGCCGACATCCACCTCAACCTGGCCGAGCCTCGGAGGGAGATCAGGAAGCTGGCCGAGGAGATGGGATTCGAGGCGCCGCGGATCACCGCTGCCATCCGGTCGGGCGACACCCCGCAAAACGAGCGGGCCGCCATGCTCCGCAAGCCGCCGCACATCCTGGTGACCACCCCCGAGTCGCTTTACCTCATGCTCACGGCGCGGCGCAGCCGGGAGATGCTCCGGACCGTGCGCACCGTCATCGTCGACGAGATCCATGCGGTTCTGGAGTCCCGTCGCGGGGCCCATCTCGCGCTCAGCCTGGAGCGCCTGGCCCACGTTGCGCAGCAGCCGGTGCAGCGGATCGGTCTCTCGGCCACGATGGAGCCGATCGAGGATGTGGGGAAGTGGCTGGTAGGAGGGAAGCTCAGTGATACTGCTACCGCCGTCCCGCCCTACCGCCGTACCACCGTCATTGTCAACGAGGGCCACCGCCGTACCCTGGACCTGGCACTGGAGCTTCCCGGCTCACCGCTCGAGGCGGTCATGGCCGGCGAGGTCTGGGATGAGGTCTACAACCGTCTGGCCGCGCTGATCGAGGCGCACAAGACCACGCTGGTCTTCGTCAATACCAGGAGGCTGGCGGAGCGGGTGTCCCGCCATCTGGCCGAGCGTCTGGGCGAGGATGCGGTGACCGCGCACCACGGCAGCCTCTCGAAGGAAACCCGGCTGGATGCCGAGACGCGGCTCAAGACCGGGAAGCTGAAGGCGCTGGTGGCCACCGCCTCCCTGGAGCTGGGCATCGACATCGGCCACGTCGACCTCGTCACTCAGATGGGGACGCCTCGACGGATCTCCACCTTTCTCCAGCGGGTGGGCCGCTCGGGGCACACGGTCCACGGCACGCCCAAGGGGCGGCTCTTTCCACTCACTCGCGATGAGCTGGTCGAGTGCACCGCGCTGATCCGGTCGGTCAGGCGGGGAGAGCTCGACCGGTTGATCATCCGCGACAAGCCGCTGGACGTCCTGGCCCAGCAGATCGTGGCGGAATCCGCCGGGGAAGACTGGGACGTGGAAGCGATGTTTCAGCTGGTGCGGGAGGCGTATCCCTACCGTGACCTGGAGCGGGCCGAGTTCGACAAGGTGATTCTGATGCTCACCCAGGGCTTCTCGACCAGCCGAGGTCGGAGGGGTGCGCTGATTCACCATGACACCGTCAACGGCAGGATTCGGGGCCGGCGCGGCGCGCGCATGCTGGCGATCACGTCTGGCGGCGCCATTCCCGACAACGCCGATTTCCGGGTGATTCTCGAGCCGGACAACACGTTCATCGGTACGGTGAACGAGGACTTTGCGGTCGAGAGCCTCCAGGGTGACATCTTCCAGCTCGGCAACCTCTCCTGGCGAATCCTGCGGGTGCAACAGGGCACCGTGCGGGTCGAGAACGCCCATGGCCAGCCGCCCAGCATTCCCTTCTGGCTGGGGGAGGCCCCGGCGAGGAGTAACGAGTTGTCAGCGGCGGTGGCGGAGCTCCGGGGTGATGTAGAGAAGCGATTGGGGGATCGGGAAAAGGCGACTGAGTGGGTGGCATCCATTCTCTGCCAGCCTGAGGGAGCGAAGCGACCGAATGATCCCTCGAGTGACCGCGCTGCTGCCCACCAACTGGTGGAGTATCTCGGCGAGTCCAAGCGCCTCCTCGGAACCCTTCCGACCCAGGACACCATCGTCGCCGAGCGGTTCTTCGACGAGGCCGGAGGCATGCAGCTCGTCATCCACTCGCCGTTCGGGAGCCGGGTGAATCGCGCATGGGGCCTGGCGCTCCGGAAGCGGTTCTGCCGCCAGTTCAACTTCGAGCTGCAGGCCGCGGCCACCGAGGACGCACTGCTGCTCTCGCTCGGGCCGCAGCACTCCTTCCCGCTCGACACGGTCTTCAAGTTCCTGCATCCGGACACCGTGGAGGAGATCCTGGTTCAGGCCCTGCTCGACGCCCCGATGTTCGGCACCCACTGGCGGTGGAACGCGACCATTGCGCTGGCCATCGCCCGGAGCCGGGGCGGGCGAAAGACGCCGCCCCAGATCCAGCGGATGCAGTCGGAGGATCTCCTCGGTGCTGCGTTCCCCGACGCGGCCGCGTGCCTGGAGAACATCCCGGGCGATCGTGAAATCCCGGATCATCCACTGGTGCGGCAGACGATCGACGACTGCGTCCATGAGCTCATGGATCTTGACCTGCTCACCACTCTGCTTCGGCGGATTCATGCCGGAGGGATCAATTACGTCGCGCGGGACCTTCCGGAGCCCTCGCCGCTGTCGCACGAGATCCTGAACGCGCGCCCTTATGCATTCCTGGACGATGCGCCGGCGGAGGAGCGCCGCACCTTGGCGGTATACACCCGGCGCGCCTTCGAGCCTTCCTCGGCCGACGACCTCGGCGCGCTGGACGTGGCGGCCATCGAGCGGGTTCGGGAGGAAGCCTGGCCCGATGTACGCGACGCCGATGAGCTGCATGACGCCCTGCTGACTTCCGGGTTCCTGACCGAGGTCGAGGGACTTTCGGGCCGGCAAGGCCAACCGTGGCACGGCCTCTGGCGTGAGCTGGTGGAGGCGGGGCGCGGCGTTCGGATCGATCTGGGCGACGGCCTCGTGGTGTGGTCCGCGGTCGAGCGGGTTCCCGAGGTGAAGGCGACCCAGCGGGGCAGTGGGGCAGCGGGGCAGCTCGAACCCGGCGGGCTCTCCGTCAGCCGAGAAGATGCAATTCGGGAACTCCTCCGGGGACGTCTGGGAATCGTCGGGCCCACCACAGCGCCCCAGCTTGCCGCCACCCTCAACCTCAGCGAATCCGACGCCGACATCGCGCTGGCAGCACTCGAGGCCGAAGGCATGGTTCTCCGGGGCGGCTTTACCCCCGACACCGACACGCTCGAGTGGTGCGACCGTCGGCTGCTGGCCCGGATC
Organism: Gemmatimonadales bacterium; assembly: GCA_039930805.1. Classification (GTDB taxonomy): domain Bacteria; phylum Gemmatimonadota; class Gemmatimonadetes; order Gemmatimonadales; family GWC2-71-9; genus CAVVWJ01. Next base: position 3,382 of record JBDTTD010000263.1, read on the forward strand.
CACCGCTATACCCTGCATCGGCTCCGCGCCGAGATCGAGCCGGTGAGTGCGGCGGACTTCATGCGGTTCCTGTTCGCCTGGC
>JBDTTD010000264.1:0-3448 GCA_039930805.1 Gemmatimonadales bacterium
GTGGGTATATCTTCGGTCCACCTTGGGGAGGCAACTATGGGTTTCCTGTGGACCTTGATTATCGGATTGGTTGTTGGGGCGATTGCCAAGCTGCTGATGCCTGGCCGTGATCCAGGCGGGATCATCGTCACCATGTTGATCGGTGTGGCTGGCGCGCTGTTGGCGGGATTCATTGGCCGGGCACTGGGTTGGTACTCCGATCCGGGAACGGGTCCAGGGATCATCGCCTCCATCGTCGGCGCGATCGTCCTGCTGTTCCTGTACCGGATGGTTACGGGTCGTCGGGGTACTACGACGGTTCCGTAAGGGAGAGGACGCAGAGGACGGAGAGGACGGAGAGGTTTCTCACTCCCCGTCCTTTCTTTTCCTCCTCCCCATCACCCGCCTAACCCAGCTAGCCGTTATTCACCACCTTCAAGACCGTCTTCTCCGTCCTCTCCGCCTTCTCCGTCCTCTCCGTCCTTCCCACCTGCTTCGCTAAATCCGCAAACATCGCAAAATCCAGACTCTGCGCCCCGTCGCTCATGGCCTGGGCCGGGTCGGGATGCACCTCCACGATCAGACCGCAGGCCCCCGCCGCCAGCGCCCCCAGACTGAGGGGAATGACGATGGAGCGTATTCCTGCCGCGTGGCTGGGATCCACGATCACCGGCAGGTGAGTACGCTCGCGAACCAGGGCCACGGCGTTGAGGTCGAGGGTGTGCCGAGTGGCCCGCTCGAAGGTGCGGATACCCCGCTCGCACAGAACGACGTTGGGGTTGCCTTCGGCCAGGACGTATTCGGCCGCTCCGAGCCACTCCTCGAATGTCGCACCCGCGCCGCGCTTCAGTAGCACCGGCTTCCCGCTCCGGCTGGCCGCCCGAAGCAGGCTGAAGTTCTGCATGTTCCGGGCGCCGATCTGGAGCATGTCGGCAAAATGCGCGACGACCGGGACTTCTTCCCAGCTCAGCACCTCGGTGACCACTGGTAGCCCGGTCTTGTCGCGGGCATCAGCCAGGTAGCGGAGGCCTTTGACTCCCAGTCCCTGGAAGTCGTAGGGCGAGGTGCGCGGCTTGTAGGCCCCTCCCCGCAGCATGTCGGCTCCGGCCTGCGCTACCGCGACCGCCGTCTCGAGAATCATGGCCTCGCTCTCCACCGAGCAGGGCCCCGCGATCAGGACCGGATCGGGGCCGCCGAACTTGAGGCCTCGAACCTGCACCACCGTTCCTTCCGGATTCCGGCGGCGGTCCACCAGCGGGATGGATGGTCTCTCTACCCGGTGGGCCGGCGGCGGCACGGGAGCGGAGAGGCGGGAGCCTTCGGTCCAGGCCTCATAGCTCCCCAGGATGATGAGCTTGGCCGCCAGGGCCTCGATCTCCTCCAGCGCCTCCGCAACGCGCGGGTCGCTGGCGGACCCCTCTACATCCACATAGAAGCGGTAGGTCCAGGGAGCCGAGCGCTCGGGCCGCGACTGAAGCGCCATCAGGTTGACTCCCCGAGCCCCGAACGCCTGCAGGGTCAGGGCAAGCATGCCGGGCTTATGGTCTACCAGGACGATGAGTGAGGTCTTGTACCGGGTCGCCCCCGGCGTACGGAGCGACTCGGCCGAGTCCGCCCGGGTAAAAGTGAGAAAGCGGGTCTGGTTGGTGGGGTCATCCTCGATGCGTTCGGCCAGTGGTGCCAGGCCGTAGGCATCAGCCGCCGGTCTGGCCGCGATGGCAGCCCACGCCGGGTTCTTCTCCTGGGCCACGATCTCGGCGCTCCCCGCCGTGTCCCAGGCACTGACCAGCTCGGCATCGGGCAGATGCTCCGAGAGCCAGATTCGGCACTGACCCAGCGCGACCGGATGGGAGAGGACCCGGCGGATGCCGGAAAGGGGGGCGCCGGACAGCGCCATGATGGTGTGGTGGACCGGATGCAGTATCTCATGCGTCAGGTGGAGCGTGCCGTCCCCAAACGCCTCGTGCAGCAGGTCGTAGGTGGTTGTGACCGACCCGATTAGCGAGTTTTCGATCGGCAGACAGCCAGCCTCGGCCCGGCCCTCGCGAACGGCAGCCACCACATCCTTCACGTCCCGGCAGGGCAGGGCCTCCAGGTCCGGCCAGCGACGTCGGCCCGCGGCTTCACTGAACGATCCGTGGGAACCCTGAATGGCTACGCGCATGAGCAAGCTCCGTGAGGGAAAAAGAAAAAGCCCCGCCGATAGGGTCAGCGGGGCATCGATCGTCCGGGCGGAAAGCGCTAACGCACTCTACCGGCACCGGGCGGGCATCGAGCCTCGCCGGCGTTGGTAAAGAGGAACCAGTAGTTGCACATGGAAGTCATGGAGCGAACGTACGGCCCCCCGCGGAGGGTTGTCAAGGGTATGGGAGCTTATCTTTTGCGGATGCCCCGCCAATCGGTTCAACCTTTTCCAGCCCTGCTGCTGGCGGTGGTGCTGGCCATCCCGAGCGCCACCCAGGCCCAGGGGCTGCCCGAGTTCGGACCGCTCAACCCGGTTGCCAGCTCGCGCAGCGGGCTGTACTTCCAGCCGTTCCTCGAGCCCCAGACGGGACATTGGCGCCACGCGATGGCGCTGGATTACGCCAGCGTCATCGAGTACAACCGGCTGGACCAGGCCGACTACGTGCTCGATTCCGAGGTCATGCGGCTGAGCTTCGCGGCCAGCCGGGATCTGGGCCGGCGCACCTTCCTGGCCCTGAGCGCGTCGGTCGGGGGCGTCTATGCCGGATTCCTGGATGGCTTCCTCGATTGGTATCACGCCAGGCTGGGCTTCAGGATGAGCGAGCGCGACGACCGGCCCCGGGACCAGTTCCTCTACTCGATCGTCCTCCCCGACGGACGAACCTTCAACCGGGCGAGACCTGACCTCTTTCTGGGCGATGTCCGGGCCGGGCTTGGGTTCCGGATCACCCCGCAGCTTCAGGCCGTTTTCTCGGTCACGCTCCCTACGTCAACCGGGCCGGAGGGATACGGGAAGGGAGTCCCTTCCGCCGCGGTGCTGAACACTCTAAAGGCTCCGGTGAGCCCTCGGCTGATGTACGAAGGCAGCGTCGGTGTCGGTGTCACCCCAACGCACGGCCGCCTGTCCGATCATCAGACGACCACCATGCTGGCCGTCAGCTCCGGCCTCAGGCATCGCCTCTGGGGAAACCAGTCGCTATATGGGAACCTGTTCTATCATTCTCCCTACTATCACGATACGTCCCTGCCGGCACTCGACCGGCGGGAGCTCTCGCTGGACTTCGGCGGGACATTGCAGACGGCGAGCGGCGGAGAATGGCGGGTGGGGATGACCGAGGACCTCGAGCCCGGAGGGCCGGGGGTGGACCTGGTCTTCAGGCTGGGAAGGACCTTCTAGAGGGAGCTGGGAGTGGGGAAGCCAACAGCCCAGCGCCCTTGCATCTAGCTTCTAGCTCCCGGCTCCCGACTCCGAACTCTTATCTTTGCCCCGGTTATGAAAATAAAT
>JBDTTD010000265.1:0-3424 GCA_039930805.1 Gemmatimonadales bacterium
GCTCGGCATCTTTGCCGGCTTTCGCGAGCGTCCAGGGTGCAGACTGTTGCACGAACAGGTTCGCGGCCGATACCAGCGTCCAGGCCGCTTCCGCCCCACCCCGCAGGTCCAGCGCGTCCATCGCCCGGGCATAGTCCCGCAGCGCAGTCTGTCCCGCCTGGTCGAGCGTGGTCCCGCCCCGCTGCGCCGGGACCACGCCATCCCGATACTTCATGAGCATGGCGAGCGATCGTGAGGCCAGGTTGCCAAAGCCGTCCGCCAGGTCAGCCGTGTAGCGCTCATCGAACCGGTCCCAGGTGAAATTACCATCAGCTTCGAACCCGACCTCCCGGAGGAGGAAATAGCGGAGCGCGTCGGGTCCGTGCCGTTCGATTGCCTCATCGAGGGTGACGACGGTGCCCGCCGTCTTCGACATCTTGGTGCCTTCCCACTGCACGTAGCCGTGGGCCCACACCTCGCCCGGAAGCTCCAGCTCCGCGGCGAGCAGCATCGCGGGCCAGATCACGCAATGAAAGCGGGTGATGCCCTTCCCGATCACGTGCAGATCCGCGGGCCAGAGACGCTCGTACCCCGGCTCCGGGAATCCGGTGGCCGACAGGTAGTTGATCAGGGCGTCGAACCAGACGTAGACCGTCTGCTCCGGGTCGCCGGGGAAGGGAATTCCCCAGGGCTGCCGCAGGCGGGATACCGAGATGTCCTGCAGCCCGCCCTCGAGCAAACGCAGGACCTCGTTGCGTCTGATGGCCGGCTCGACCCGAAATCGTCCGCTGGTGATGAGCTCGAGCAGCCGGTCACCGTACCGGCTCAGCCGAAAGAAATGGTTGCGCTCGCGCGTGGGGGTGAGCTCGAGGGTAGGGTGTTCGATGCAGTGCCCATTCACGATCTGACTTTCCTGCTTGAACTCCTCGCAACCGGTGCAATACAGGCCCTCGTACTCGGAGACGTAGAGGTCGTCCGGGTGCCGGCCCCGGATCCGCTGCAGCAGCTCGGTGACCGCACGAAAGTGTCGTGGCTCCGTGGTGCGGATCCAGTCCGCGTTGCTACATCCCAGCCGGGCCCAGAAGTCGGCGAAGCGAGTGGCCATGCGGTCAACCCACTCCTGAGGCGGAACGCCGGCCTTGGCCGCCGCCTGAAGGACGGATTGACTGTGCTCGTCCATCCCCATGACGAAATGGACCTGATCCCCGCGCAGGCGCCGGTAGCGCGCGATGGCATCGGCGCCGACCTTCTCCAGGGCGTGACCCAGGTGGGGATCGCCGTTGGAGTAATCGATAGCGGTGGTCAGGTAAAACTTGGGCACTAGGCCGAGCTCCAGAAAAAATCGCCACGGATGAACCCGGAAAAGGACGGATTGCTCCGGGTACTGATTCGCTCCCAGAAACTGCCGCAAGTCAGGGACTTGTTTTCAACTGCAAACCGGCTGAGTACTGGAACTCAAGTGGTGTGCCGTTGAAGCAGTGCAAGTGTCCCACGCAGGACGAGCGCCATGCCACCCGGAGCGATCCGTGTTCTTCCGTGTTTATCCGTGGCTAAACGCTTTGTCTAGTAGAAAGTTAACCGGGGTGCGCGAAGTTCAGCTGGGCGGGCTTTGGCTGCCGCTATCACCCCGGCGGCTCCGGCGGGACTGACGTGAAGGAGGATTACCCTGGGAGGTGTCGCCGGCCGGGGCTGAAGCGGCTTGCTGGCTGCGCATCTCGCCGGTCTGGAGTACGTCGCCGAGCTGTTCGACCTCCTCCCGCAGCTGCACCAGGGGAATAATGCGCGACCCCTGTTCCTCGTGCTTGAGGAAAACCCGCTCGCGGAAGATGTCCACCGCGATGACCCTCTCCGCTCCCAGCGAGGTTCTCAGCGTCTTTCCCTCCTTGGGAAAGCGCTTCCGGGCGGTGACGTAGAAGTCATGCTCGTACTTGAGGCAGCAGAGCAGCCGCCCGCAGCCACCCGAGATCTGGGAGGGATTGAGTGAGAGGTGCTGGTCCTTGGCCAGGCCGAGATTGACGGGGGAGAGCTCCTTGAGCCAGGTGGAGCAACAGTATTCCCGGCCACAGCGTCCGACGCCTGACAACCTGGCTGCTTCGTCCCGCACGCCGATCTGGCGCAGCTCGATCCGGGTGCGAAACAGCGAGGCGAGATCGCGCACCAGCGCGCGAAAATCGACTCGCTTATCGGCGGTGAAGTAGATGGTCAGCTTGTTCCGGTCCCACTGCCACTCGGTATCGCTCACCTTCATCACCAGGTCGTGAGCGCGCACCCGCTGAATCACCTTCTGCCTGGCCTCCTCTTCCGAGGCGCGGATCTCCCGGTGGGTCTTGAGGTCGTCGGCAGTAGCCCGGCGCACGACCGGCTTGGGCGCCTCCGGCTCCGTGGTGGCTTCGCCGACCGCGCAGCCGGAGCATCCGGTGCCACACTTCTTGTCGGCCAGGTCGCCGACGGCGGTAACCCGTCCCAGATCCCGGCCGCGCTCGACCTCGACGATGACCGCGTCCTTGAGCCTGATCGGGTCCGCCTCGTCGCCCCAGACGAAGTAGGCTTTGCGGGTGCCCTTGAACCTGACTTCGACAGTCTGTGACATCAGGCCTCGGTAAAGGCGCCCATGGCCGCGTACTTCTCCGCCCGGCGCCGAACCAGCCGGTCGGGCTTGCTCTTGCGCAGCTCGGTGACGTGGCGGATCAAGGCCTCGCGCAGCGCCTCTCCGGCGGCATCAGGGTCTACGTGAGCGCCCCCAACCGGCTCCTTGACGATCTCGTCGATGACCTTGAGCCGGAGCAGGTCTTCCGCGGTGATCTTGAGCGCCTCGGCCGCACGTTCGCGCTGGCTGGCGTCCTTCCACAGGATGGCGGCGCACCCCTCGGGTGAGATCACGGAGTACACCGAGTTCTCCAGCATCAACACCCGGTCCGCCACTCCGAGCGCCAGCGCGCCGCCCGAGCCGCCCTCGCCGATGACTACGGCTACGCAGGGGGTGGGGAGCGCCGACATCTCCAGGATGTTGCGGGCGAGCGCCTCCGACTGGCCCCGCTCCTCCGCCCCCAGCCCGGGATACGCACCTGGCGTGTCGATGAGCGTGATGACCGGGCCGCCGAACTTGGCGGCGAGCTTCATCAGGCGGAGCGCCTTCCGGTAGCCTTCCGGGTGAGGCATGCCGAAATTCCGCTTCAAGTTGTCCTTGGTATCCCGCCCCTTCTGATGTCCGATCACCATGACCGACACCCCGGCCAGGCGCGCCCACCCACCCACGATGGCCGGATCGTCCATGTACAGCCGGTCACCGTGAAGCTCGATGAAGTCGGTAAAGATGGTGCTGAGATAGTCGAGGGTGTACGGTCTTCGCGGATGGCGGGCCACCATGACTCGCTGGAGGGGCGTGAGGTCCCGGTAGATCTCGGCCCGAAGCGTCTCGAGCTTGCCCTGGAGCCCCTGCAGCTCA
>JBDTTD010000266.1:0-3422 GCA_039930805.1 Gemmatimonadales bacterium
CCGTCCGGACGACCATAGTAGGTGGTAAGGTCGTATTTTCGAAGCCATAGTCTCGGTCTCCAGGAGGGCGGCTCGCGGGTCCCGATTATGGAGAACGGACAGTTCCGTCTGAAGCTCAAGGTTCGTCAGGAAGACGGCAGCGAGAGCTTCCAGATGTATGTGCCGGTCAGGCTGCTTCAATGACCTCGATGGCGTCCTGGCAGAGGTTAAAATGGTCGGTTGGTAGGTGGGACGCGTGAGAGCTATCTTTAGCTGTCCTTTTGCTGGTAACAGCTGACCCCTGACCCCCGAGCTTAATGGCCACACGCACTTCGGGACGCGCCAAGAGCTCCGCCCGGCTGGAGAAGGCGGATCTGCTGGATCTCTACCGCGTCATGCTCCTTGCCCGCCGGATCGACGACAAGGAGATCCAGCTCAAGCGTCAGAACAAGATCTTCTTCCAGATATCGGGGGCGGGACACGAAGCCGTCCTTGCCGCTGCGTCCAAAGTCTTCCGTTCCGCCTACGACTGGTTCTACACCTACTATCGCGACCGCGCGCTCTGCCTCGGCCTGGGCATGACTGCCACCGAGCAGCTCCTCTCGGCCGTCGGCGCGGCCGATGACCCCAACTCCGGCGGGCGGCAGATGCCGTCACACTGGGGGCATAAAGACCTCAATATTGTCAGCGCCTCGAGCCCGACCGGGACCCAGTTCCTCCAGGCCGTCGGCTGCGCTGAGGCCTGGCTCAAGTACTCCCGGATCGATGGCATCCCTGACCGGGATCAGCTGGCCCAGAGCGATGAGGTTGTTCTCTGCACCACCGGCGACGGCACCACCAGTGAAGGAGAGTTCTGGGAGGCGCTCAATACCGCCACCAACCTGAAGCTGCCGGTGGTCTTCCTGGTAGAGGACAACGGCTACGCCATCTCGGTGCCGGTGGAGGTGAACACTCCGGGCGGGTCGATATCCAAGCTGCTCACCGGCTTTCCGGGTCTCTTTATCCAGGAAGTAGACGGCTGCGATGTGCTCGCGTCCTTCGACGTCCTGTCGAAGGCGGCGGAGTACGCCCGCGCCCGGAAGGGGCCGGCGCTGGTTCACGCCCACGTGATCCGGCCCTACAGCCACTCGCTCTCGGACGACGAGGTCCACTACCGGCCGGCGGCCGAACGCCAGCTGGACGCCGACCGCGATCCCTTGACCCGTTTTCCGAAGCACCTCCTGGAGCAGGGCATTGCCACCCAGGCCGAGCTCGACCAGCTCGGAAAGGAAGTAGAGGAGGAGGTTCAGGTGGCGGCCGAGGTGGCGCTGGCTTCGCCCCAGCCGGGAACGGACACGATTTACAACTATGTCTACTCCCCCGATGTAGATCCCACCTCGGAGCAGTTCGACACCGAGGACGATCCCCGATTTGCCGGCGATCCCACTACCATGGTCGACCTGCTGAACATCTGCCTCCGGGATGAGATGGCTCGGGATCCGCGCATCGTTCTCTTCGGGGAGGACGTTGCCGACTGCAGCCGGGAGAAGAATCTCGGCGACGTCAAAGGCAAGGGCGGGGTCTTCAAGGTCACCTGGGGTCTGCAGCGAGCCTTTGGCAGCGATCGGGTGTACAACTCGCCGCTGGCCGAGGCCAATATCATCGGCCGGGCCATCGGCTTGGCCACCCGAGGGCTCAAGCCGGTGGTCGAGATCCAGTTCTTCGACTACATCTGGCCGGCGTACATGCAGCTCCGGAACGAGCTGGCGCTCATGCGCTGGCGGTCGAACAACGCCTTCTCGGCCCCGGTGGTTGTCCGGGTCACCTACGGCGGCTACCTCAAGGGCGGCTCGGTGTACCACTCGCAGACCGGTGCCGCGGTCTTCACCGCCGTTCCCGGCCTTCGGGTCGTTTGTCCCTCGACGTCGCTCGACGCGAGCGGACTACTCCGGACCGCCATCCGCTGTGAGGACCCGGTGCTCTTCCTGGAGCACAAGCACCTCTATCGCCAGACGTACAACAAGGCGCCCAATCCCGGGCCCAATTTCATGATTCCGTTTGGGAAGGCCAAGGTGGTGCGGCAGGGGAGCGACATGACGGTGGTCACCTACGGGGCGGTGGTACAGCGGACGCTCCTGGCGGCAAAAGCCATGGAGGACCAGCATGGCGTGAGCGTGGAGGTCATCGATCTCAGATCGCTGGCACCAGTCGATTGGGACACGATCTACGCGTCGGTGCGCAAGACCAACCGGGTGATCGTGGCCTACGAGGACTCACTCTCCTGGGGCTATGGGGCCGAGATCGCGGCGCGCATCGCGGACGAGACGTTTGCCCATCTCGACGCACCGGTGAAGCGGGTTGCCGCAACCGACACCTTCGTGGCGTACGCCCCGGAGCTGGAAGAGGTCATCCTGCCGCAGGTCGAGAGCCTCAAGCGAGCCATGCTGGAGCTGGCCGCCTACTAGGCCCACTGGTAGAGCCTTGGTGGGAATAATGCCGTGGGTTCATACCCGCGCGCTCGCTTCGTGGGTACCCTGAACTCGGCGAGTGCGGCCTTTCCTCCTCTCCTTCACGAGGGCATCCCATCGTTAAGGCCTGGCACCGCCGGGGTCAATTCGGAGGGCGCCCGATCAGGAGGAGCCTGATGGTCACCTCATCGCGTCCCGAACCTCGCCCGCGGCGGCAATGGCGTTGTCCACGTCCCGGGATAGCGCCTTGGCCTGTTGGGTAGCCTGAGTGAGGTCGCCCAGCACGGCGGCCACGCCTGCCGAGCGGAGCCGGAGCAGATCGAACCTGACGTTCTGCATGGCGAGCACGCAGGATTCGAGGTGGCTCGCCACCTGGCTCCGCCGGCTACGCAGGTCCGCAATCGTCTGTTTTTGGCGCTGCAGCAGGTTCAGGCGACGGGCGCGCTCCGGATCGTCCGGCTCCCGCGACAGTCCCGCAATCCGGTCCTCGATCTGCGCCAGACCTTCCGAGTCCAGATTCGTGTCCATCGCGTGGAGCGTCCGGGCGACGTCGGTGGCTCGGGCGTAGAGGCCGTCGGCAGTCTGCTGGACGTCGGGAAGCAGATTGCGCTCGGACGGCGGCAGCTTGGACATCAACTTGAGAATCGCCAGCCGGTCGCCGTGGACCTGTAATACCGCCGGCAGGTGGGCACCATACTCCTCGGTGGTGGGGGCCTGGATGGCACGGGCGCCCTTGGGGCCTTTCACCATCGTGGTTTCAACCGCATCGTGTGCCGGAGGCCGGCTGAGCACATCCCGCCAGCTGTAGCCGCTCTGCCAGAGGGTGGCATAGCTCCGGAGCATTCCTATCCCCATGCCGAACATGGGAAAGAGGAACCAGGGTTGGTCCATGCCGGTTGCGATGTTGATCCCTGCGCATCCCGCCGTGACTGCCGCCCAGCTGGCGAACTGGCCCCGGACCTTTTGAATGATCCTGGGCTCCCCGGTATCCGGCAC
>JBDTTD010000267.1:0-3421 GCA_039930805.1 Gemmatimonadales bacterium
CCTGGTCCGGTATCGCGAGCACGGTGACCGAGTCGCCCGGAGCCACCGGCACGGCGGGCACCGCTCCACCGGCGACCTGATCGCCACCGACGTCGAGCACCACGCGGGCCGCTCCGCCCGGGCCCCTCAAATCGGGCGGCAGGATCCGGTGAATCCGGACCCGCGCCTGGTAGGCGGCGGGGCCGAAGCCGCCGGCGAACTCGATCAGATCACGGAGCGTCTCCCCGGCGCGAAGCTCGTACACCGCCGGGCGGGTGACCTCCCCGGCCAGCTTGGCGAACCCGCCGTGCACCGGGACGAACACGACGTCGCCATTGTCCAGGCGCAGGTCGCTCCGGTTGATGCCGTGCAGGAGGTAGTCGTAGATGTCGAGCGAATCGACCAGTTTGCCCCCGCGCCGCACCTCGACCTTGCGGAAGCTGCCATTGGACGTGGGACCGCCCGCCGCATACAGGGCGCTGAGCGCGGTTCCCGCGGCGGACATCTGATAAGACCCAGGCCGCACGACGTCACCCACCACGAAAACCTGGATGTTCCGCAGCTTGCCCACGGTGATCTGGAACCTGGTGCTTGCCCGCGGCCCGCGGCGCACGCCGGAATAGACCCGGCCCAGGCGGGAGTAGAGAACATCTTCCAGCTGGCCCAAGGTGAGATTGGCGACATAAACCTGGCCGACCTGGGGGATCACGATGAATCCCTCGCGGTTCACGTCGAGGGAGTAGGCCTGCTCCACGTCGCCGGTGAGAATCAGGACGAGCAGGTCGCCCGAGCCCAGCCGGTAGTTGGCATCGACCGGCCCCGACTGCGTCGGCTGGAACCGGGTCGACGCGCGCCGGAAGGTCTCCAGCCCGAAAAGCTTGAGACCCTGACCCCGGAGGACCCGGACGGAATCGGAGAGCGAATCGGCTCGGGCGGAGTCGGCCTTGAGCGCGTGCAACGAGTCGAGCAGCTGCCGCAGTGAATCCGACAGCACCATCATCGAGTCCTGCGATTGCAGCGAGTCGGCCTCGGCCTCGCTCAGAATACCCAGGGCGCTCACCGCCTCCAGAGTCCGCGCACCGGGCGTGACCTTGCGGGTGGTGTCTGCGCCCTGGAGGTAATCATCCAGCAGATTCTCGGGGTAGCCGGCGGCGCGCAGACGTGACCGTACCTGATCCGGGGTGAGACCCGATTGCAGCAGACGCTCGCGCAGCTGATTCACGATCTGCGGCTGGTTCTGGAGCATCTGCCGAGCCTGGTCCGGCGTCGGGAGCTGCTGTCCCGGCTGAACCTGGGGCACCTGCGCCGCGACCGTGGGGGCAGACACTGCCGCCGCCACGCCGAGGAAAGCCGTAGCCACTCCGGCGCGGAAAATCAGTCGATACAGTGGATGCATGGGATCGCGAAGATCGCTCGTAAGTTATCCAAAGTCAAGCGGTTGCGGGTATCAATGTACGCCAGAACGCGAGCATCTTCCCGGCCAGCGCGGCGTCCGAGAACTCCTCCATTACCCGCCGCCGTCCGGCGGAGCCCAGGCGTTCGCAGAGGGACTTGTCGGAGTAGAGCTCCTGCAGCGCATCGGTCAGTGAAGGGACGTCTTCCTCCGGCACTATGCGACCGCCATTTCCCACCAGCTCGCGCAGTGATCCCGAATCGGTTCCGATCACCGCGACACCGTGCGCCATGGCATGAAGTGCGGCGCGGCCAACCGTCATGACCCAGCGTTGGGTGGTGCGGGAGGGGAGGACCAGGCAATCGAGCTGGGGCCAGATCTCGTCCACCTTAGTGCGCGGAAGGGGTCCGACCCACGAAATCCGCGCAGCGATTCCCAACCGCTGGGCCAATCCCTCCAACTCCTCCTGCGAGGGCCCGGTGCCGACGACGGTCAGCGTCCACTTGCCCGCCATCCCCACGCAGGCCCGAAACAGCAGATCGAGGCCCCGCTCGGGAACCAGCCGGCCCACGAACCCGATGGCCAGTCCGGGGTGGGGCACTCGAGGGACCGGGGCGGGAGGGGTCACGCCCAGGTGGGGGAGGGACAGGTGAGGCACGGTGGGCCGCCGCTTGATCGCGAGGGCCAGCGCCAGGTTGTTGCTCCCGATGACGCCGGATGCCAGGCGCAGGCTCCGCTCCCGTCGAAACCGCTGGCCCAGGGTGTACCCGCGAGGCAGGCTCTCGGCGGTGGACAGCACGCTGGGGACCCCGAGCCGCCGTGCGGTCCGAAGGCCCAGCGCCGCCGGCTGGCTCCAGGGCTCCTCTTCGACGTGGATCAGGTTGGGCTGAAAGTCGGTGACCTGTTTCCGCAAGGCGGCAGCGTTCCACTCCAGCCGGCCCGGGTCCGTGGCCGGGCCGCGCACCGGGATCGGCAGAATTTGAACGCCGGCGTCATCACCGGCGGTGGTGCTCTCCCACCCTCCTTCACTCGTCATCCATCGGTCCGGCACCGCGGCGGCCACCGTCACGCCAAGCCCGGCGAGCGCCCGGAGCTTGGCCCGGTTGGCCGGATCGGCGTAGAGATGGGAGACGACTACTGCGCGCACCCTATCGCCTTGCACGGGCGGAACTACCGGCGAAATGGCGAACCCGAACGAAGGCGAGGGCTGGTCGCAAGCGGGTTTCTCAGGTTGACAGCGATTGGGATGTCTGTGAAGTTGCCGGAACTACCGCTGAATATAGACCGAGGGGCCGCTCCAAACACCCGAGGTTACCAGGGTCATGCGTATTCTGCACCTCGCGAAGTACTACTGGCCCCGGTCCGGGGGAATGGAGCGCGTGGTTCAGACCCTGGTGGAAGGCGCCGCCAATCTCGGCCACCAGGTCGAGGTGGTGGCGGTCGAGAGCCGGGGAAAGGGTGGGGAAGCCGGGCGGCATCGGTCCCTGGTTACCCGCGCCTTTTCCTTCGCGGCGCTCGGCTCCCAGGAGATCGCCCCGGGCTATATCGCCGCCGCCTGGAAACGGGCCGACATCATCCACGTCCATCATCCGCACCCGCTGGCCGATCTGGCCTGCCTGCTCCGCGCCGGAAGGACCCCGGTGGTCGTGACCCAGCACGCCGACTCCGGCCGGACCCTGTACCGCCCTCTCACCCGGCAGGTCATCCGGCGCGCCCGCGCCGTGGTGGTGCCGAGCCGGGCGCACCTGGCGCTTTCGACCGAGCTGCTGGGATATGAGGAAAAGGTTGAGGTCATTCCCTTCGGCATCGACCAGACGCGGTGGCAGAGCGTGCCGCCGCCACCCCCGGGGGCGCCGATCCGAGCCATCTTCATCGGACGCCTGGTGGCCTACAAGGGTCTCGACATCCTGCTTCGGGCGCTGGAGCAGGTCCCCGACCTCCGGCTCGACATCGTCGGGTCCGGTCCCGAGGGACCCCGGCTCCAGACCCTGGCCCGTGCCCTCGCCGTCACAGACAGGGTGCGCTGGTATGGCGAATATCCAGATGACG
>JBDTTD010000268.1:0-3415 GCA_039930805.1 Gemmatimonadales bacterium
TGCCGTTTTTCGGTACCCTGCTGTCAACCATCGTCCCGGCGCTCTTTGCCCTGGGGGTCTTCGGCCTTCCCAAGGCGGTGGCGGTGGCGCTGCTCGGCATCGGCGTCCACCTCATCGAGGCCAACTTCGTCGCGCCGGTGGTCATGGAACGACAGGTGAATCTTCCCCCGGTCATCACCATCGCCGGCGTGCTGCTGATCGGGAAGCTGTTCGGGCTCGCGGGTCTGATCATCGCCGTGCCCCTGCTCGCTTTCGTCCTGGCGCTGATCCGGCATATACTCCTCGGCGAGGTGTACGGCGATCCAATCAGCGAGGTCCAACCCAGCGGTACCGTCCCGGCGGACGGGCCAACCACCATAACCTCCCAGCCAGTTACTCCCTGATCTCATGACCGCTCCGCGTTTCCTGATTCTGGCCGATGGCGACTTCGGCCCGATGACGTCGAAGACCGCCAATTCCGTTATCCGGTACCTGCCCGAACGTACCGTTGGAGTGCTCGACCGTCGGCTGGCGGGAAAGACCGCCCAGGACGTGCTGGGATTCGGCGGACGCGTTCCTGTGGTGGGCTCGATGCGCGAGGGGCTGAGGCTGGGGCCCACCGCCGTGCTGGTTGGGATCGCTCCACAGGGCGGGAGGCTGCCGGAAGAGTGGCGCACCTGGCTGGCCGAGGCGCTCGACGGGGGCTGCGACCTCTGGAGCGGGCTGCACACCTTTCTGGGCGACGACCCGTTGCTTGCGGCCAAGGCCAAGGCGGGCAGCTGTCGGATCTTCGATCTTCGGCGCCCTCCTACCGATCTCTCGGTAGCGTCCGGAGCCGCGAAGGCCGTCGAGCCGTACGTTGTCCTCACCGTGGGAACCGACTGCAACGTCGGGAAAATGACGGCGCAGCTCCAGCTGGCCAGGGAGCTCAACGCCGGCGGTCTCCGCACCCGCTTTGTACCGACGGGTCAGACCGGAATCATGATCGAGGGCTGGGGCATTGCGGTCGACGCTGTAATCTCCGACTTCGTGGCCGGCGCCGCGGAACGGCTGGTCCTGCAGGGATCCGAGGATGCCGACGTGGTCCTGGTCGAGGGGCAGGGGAGCATCAACCATCCCGGCTACTCGGCGGTTACCCTGGGCCTGCTGCACGGCTCCTGCCCCGATGCCTTGATCCTGTGCCACCAGACCAGCCGGCAATACATCGGGGATTACCGTGAGGCGGCGTGGCTTCGGATCCCGCCTCTCAGCGAGTACATCAGGCTCTACGAGACGATCGCTTCGGCGGTTCATCCTACGCGGGTCATCGGCATCTCGCTGAACACATATGATCTCAGCGACAACGCTGCCCGCCGCGCCTGCGAAGATGCCACCCAGGAGACCGGACTACCGGCCACGGATTCCGTGCGTTTTGATCCTGAGCCCCTGCTGAATGCGGTCCGGAATGGCCGGCAGGCATATCTCGCGTCCCGGGCAAGCTCGGTTCCCGATTGACCTGGACGGGACAGCCCGAGCGGAGAGGACGGACCAGAAGGCGATTAGGGCGTGAATCGGATCCGCCGAGCACTGCCAGGATGATGTGGGGGTCGAGGACGGGCCCCATGCTGGCTCATGTTCCACGGCCCTCCCCTTCCGCTCCTGCCTGGTGTCAGTCTCGGCGAGATCCTCGCCTTCAGCCGTCCGCCCCTGCGACTGGGTGCTTGGGTTCGAGGCCCGGCTCACCGATTCCACATACATCCGCTTCCGCGCCGTTCGCCATCCGGGGTGCTTGCCAGTTCCGATCTCGGCTTTCTGCTGGGTTGCTGCGAGGAGGTAGCGGTCCGGGAGGGAAAGCGGACCGTCGTACTGGCCGCGGATACAGTGATCCAATGGCGGGCGCTCCAGGTGGCCATCGCCACACCGTACCTGCCAGGACTCGAACGACTGAAGGCTTTGTTCCCCGAGTTGCAAGTCACCACTAACGGATTTGTGATCCCGTTGCGAAGGGAGTCCCCGGAGGAGGTGCTGGCTTATTGCCTGGGCGAGGGAGTGCGGGTTGCCGGTAGTCGTATCGTGTACCCGCAGGGCCTGTTAGCGTCATCTACCGCAGCTTCCGCCACCGCCTTAGGTTAGGGCCAGTCAGGCGGTTCGCCCCATTGAGACCCGTTAACCTGCGATCCATCTAGGTGTTACAGTGCACTTGCTGCTCTCGGTTGATGATATACTCCGGCGCATCGCCGAGATTCTCAGCATCGATGGCGCGGTGCTGCTCCGCACGGGAGGGCGCGTCCTCGGCACCTGGCTCGTGGCCGCGCTCGCCATCTGGCTGATCGGTGTAGCCGCGCACCGCATCGAGAAGGCCGTCGATGACGGAGACGACTCGGTCACCACCCTGCGCGAGAAGCGGGGGCGAACGGTCGCCCACCTCCTGCGCAGCGTGGGCCGGGTCACCGTAATCAGCATCGCAATCCTGCTGACCATCAACGTCTTCATCAACATCGCACCGATCCTGGCCGGGGCCGGAATCCTGGGACTGGCGATCTCGTTTGGGGCGCAGAGCCTGGTCAAGGACCTGATCTCCGGGTTCTTCATTCTGTCCGAGGACCAGTTCGCGATCGGTGACATCATCGAGGCCGCCGGTAAAGGCGGTGTGGTGGAGCGCATGACTCTGCGGGTGGTAGTCCTTCGAGACCTGGGCGGGATCATGCATGTCATCCCGAACGGTGAGATCAAGGTGGTGAGCAACCGGACCCGCTCCTGGTCGCGGTCCATCATCGATGTCGGGGTGTCGTACAACGAAGACATCGATCGCGCCCTCGGCGTGGTGCGGGACGAGTCGGCCCAGTTCTCCACCGACCCGAAGTGGAGCGTTCTGCTCGATGGTCCGGTGGAGGTGCTGGGGGTCGACGCGTTCGGGGACAGCTCGGTGGTGATCCGGATCCTGATCAAAACTCAGCCCGGATCGCAGTGGAGCGCCGGACGCGAGTTTCGCCGCCGGCTCAAGATCCGCTTCGACCGGGAGGGAATCGAGATTCCGTTTCCCCAGCGTGACGTGCACCTGTCGGTCAAAAACGTCGGCGAGGTCGAAGCTCTCGCCAAGGCCATCCGGCCGGGGGTATCTCGCGGATGAGCCTGCGGCTCTTCAACACGCTGAGTCGGCGGGTAGAGACCTTCGAGCCGCTCCAGCCCGGAAAGGTATCGCTCTACACCTGCGGCCCCACGGTGTACAACTATGCTCACATCGGAAACTTCCGGACCTTCCTGTTCGAAGACCTGCTCCGGCGCTGGCTGGAGGCGAGCGGGTATGAGGTGTTCCACGTCATGAACCTCACCGACGTGGATGACAAGACGATCAACGGGGCGAGTGCCGCCGGGCTGCCGCTACGCCAATACGTTCAGCGATACATCGAGGCCTTCCACGAAGACCGCGGCTACCTGCGGATCAAGGATGCGTCGG
>JBDTTD010000269.1:0-3409 GCA_039930805.1 Gemmatimonadales bacterium
ACAGCGACCGTCTATCGCGCCGAGCACCCGGAACGTGGTACGGCGGCGGTGAAGATCCTTCGCTCCCGTCTGTCGGGAGACCCGGTTGCCGTCAAGCGCTTCCTGCGCGAAGCGGAGTACGGTGCGCGGGTGAGCCACCCCAACATCGTGCGCGCCTACGACTACGGGCAGGCCGACGGGCTGCACTACCTGGCTCTGGAGTGGGCGGAAGGCGAGCCGCTGGCCGAGTTCGTCAACCGCTCCGGCCATCTGGCTCCTGCCCTCGTGGCCAAGATCGTCGAGCAGATCGGCGCCGCGCTCACCGCCGCTCACCGCGCGGGCATCATTCACCGCGATCTCAAGCCTGCCAACATCATGTACAACCCGGCCGAGCAGAGCGCCAAACTGCTTGACTTCGGGATCGCCCGGGACTCGGAGTCGAGCCCTGAAGAACGACTGACCCGGGCCGGATTCTTCGTTGGAACCCTGCAGTACGTGGCTCCGGAGACTCTGAGCGGGGAACTGGTGAAGGAGCAGGCGGATGTCTACAGTCTGGCTACCATTGCCTACTACCTTTTGGCTGGCGCCCTACCCTTTAACGGAAAGAGTCCCAGGGAGTTGTTCCAGCAACTACTGACCCAGCCGCCTATTCCCCTTAACGAGGCCCGAAAAGGGCTGCGGTTCCCGCCCGCCGTGGAAGCCACCGTCATGCACGGATTGGAGCGAGACCTGGCCAAGCGCTCTAAGACGGTTGACGAATTTGCCCGGGCCTTCTGCACCGCCGTGCGGGAGGAGCCGCCGAAACGCACCGGTTTTCTGGCCGGCCTGTTTCGCAAGGGCGGGACGTGACGGACCGTGAGTCGCTTCGGCGCCTGCTGCTGGAGCGCTCGGTCAGGCGGGGGAGCTTCGTTCTCGCATCAGGGCAGCGGTCCTCCTATTACATCGATTGCCGGCTGACCACGATGTCGGCCGAAGGTATGGCGCTGATCGGCCGGATGGGCTGGGAAGCGCTGCAACGGACGGGGTGGAGCCCCGTGGCCATCGGCGGCCTCACCATGGGGGCGGATCCTGTCGCCTACGCCATCGCGGCCGCAAGCTACGGGAGCACCGCGCCGGTAGACGCCTTCAGCGTGCGCAAGGAGGCCAAAGATCACGGCACCGGACGGCTGATCGAGGGCAATTTCAACTCCGGCGCTCGCGTGGTGGTGGTTGAGGACGTGATAACATCCGGCGGCTCGGCCATGAAGGCGCTCGCGGCCGTCGAGGAGGCGGGTGGAACCGTGCTGGGTGTGCTCGCGGTGGTCGATCGAGAGGAGGGCGGGAAGGCGGTGTTGGAGGCGAATGGCCGCAGGGTGGTGACTCTGACTACCGCGTCCGATCTCGGTCTGAGGAATGACTGAACCTGCCATGGCCACCCAGAACCTCACGACCTACCTCAACGATCACCTTGCCGGATCGGTCGCCGCGATCGAGCTGGTGGATCATCTCCGTAACCTCTCCAAGGGCACCGAGCGGGAATTCTTTACTGCGCTCCAATTGGAAATTGAAAAGGATCAGAAGGTGTTGAAGGAGCTGCTGCGCGGTTTGGGTGGAACCCAGAGCCGGGTACGCCAGGCCGCCGCGTGGCTTTCCGAGAAGGTGGGCGAGGTCAAGCTCAAGCTGGATGACCCCGGCAGCGGGGATTTGAGAATATTGGAGGCGCTCGAGACCCTGGAACTCGGCATCCTGGGAAAGCTTGCGCTCTGGCGCGCTCTGGGGGTAGCAGCGGATCTCGTACCCCAGATCCGGCGGCTCGATTTGCCCGGCCTCGAGCGAAGAGCGAGAGACCAGCACGGGCGAGTGGAAGCCGAGCGTCTCCGGGTGGCCCGCGCCGCTCTTGGCGCCTGAGATGGCGGGTACCGACCGCATCGCAGAGCCCTCCATCGAGCCCCGCTCGGGATGGGTACTCTATGATGGCGACTGTGGCGTGTGTAGCCGTTGGGTCACCTCCTGGGAACCGGCGCTCCAACGACGCGGCCTTGCCATCGCTCCGCTCCAGAGCCCCTGGGTTCAGGAACGGACCGGTTTCCCTGCTGCCGAACTCCTCAGCAACATCCGCCTTCTCCGGCCCAATGGAGAGCTGCTCGAGGGACCGGAAGTGTATCGCTATATGTTGCGGCGCATCTGGTGGGCGTATCCGCTATACCTCCTCTCCACAGTACCGGGGCCCAGTCATCTTTTCGATTGGGCCTACCGCACCTTTGCTCGACACAGAACCCGGATTTCGGCCGGCTGCGGCGTGCCACCGGCGAGCTGACCACACGCGTTTCAGGAGGTACCCATGAACGAAGAGGTCTTTAACCTCGAAGTGAGAAAGTTCCTGAAGCGCTTTGGCGTCACCGCCCAGCGCGAGATCGAGCAGTCGGTGGCGGCGGCCCTCGAACGCGGCCCGCTGAAGGGGGCCGAGGTGCTCCAGGTCCATGCGACGCTGACGATCCCTGGTGTGCTTCCCGAGCTTCAAATTGATGGGGAGATAGCACTCGCCTGAAACGCCCTCGCAGGACGGCAGCCGGCAGCCTGCCGGTTGCATCTCCGTGTCATCTCCCGCATCGTTGCTCTGGCCGGCCCGCCCGCCCGGGGGCTGCCCATTACGGCGGAGCGCCTAGCCCTCAAGGAGGTCGCCATGGCACCACGGACGCGTTACCGGTTGGATCGAGTGACGGTGGAGGCTGGTGAGCAGCGAGCCTCGACCTGGACCTTCGGCGGCGAGGCGATGTCCGGTGTGGAGCAGGCCTACTCGGTCCAGGACGGCAACTTCCCGGCACGGAATCAATGGGAGTTTGTCGTCAGAACCCCGAGCGGTCGGGACGGGCGGGTCGAGGTGCGGCCGCGCACTACGCCAAACGTGAAGGTGTGGGCTGAGCTTCCCGATCGCTCGCTGAACTTCTCGCGGGCGACGAAGGGGGAGGCCCGAGGCAAGTGGTACTGTAAAGTGGCCCTGGCAGACCCCACGGGAACGAAGAGCCGGGACGTCATCCGAGGCGACCAGCGGGGCGACCTGCCACCCTGGTTCGAGGCGCTGAAGGGCAGGATGCGGACAAAACAGAACGTGAGGCCCACCAAGGGCAACGATGGCGAGGATCTCGTCGTCGTGGTGGCCGCCCAGGATCACGCCGCGATGATACGACTCTTTTTTGCCACCAAGGTATGGATACTGAAGGAAGGAATCAGCCTGAAAGCGTGACGCCAGTATCCGGGTGCGCCGCCTGCTGCGCAAGCTTGGAGTGCTGCGCAATCCCACCGCGGAGGAGCGCGCGCAGACGGCGTTGCGGGTACGGCAGGCATGGGAGGCGCCGGCCTGAGTCATGCCGCCGACCCGCGAGCTCTTCATTTCCACCCTCCACACCGAGGCTGAAGCTCGCGCCTGCGCTCGGCTCATGACGACCTCAGA
>JBDTTD010000270.1:0-3381 GCA_039930805.1 Gemmatimonadales bacterium
TTCAAGACCGCCTCAAGTACCATTTTGACGTAACTTTCACTTTTCACTTTTCACTCTTCACTCTTCACTTTTCACTCTTCACTCTCTCTAAACGCCCGATCCAGATCCGCGAGCAGATCGTCGGTATCCTCCACGCCGCAGCTCAGGCGAATGAGGCTGTCAGTCAGACCCATTGCCTTGCGCATGGCGGGTGGCACCGATGAGTGGGTCATGGATGCAGGGTGGCCGATCAGGCTCTCGACCCCGCCGAGGGATTCGGCCAGCACGAAGATCCGGGTCTTCTCCACGAACCGGCGGGCCCGTTCCGGGTCGCCGAGGTCGAGGGAGATCATCCCGCCGAAGCCGCTCATTTGCCGGCAGGCAAGCTCATGCTGCGGGTGGGAGGGCAGGCCGGGATAATACAGCTTCGTCACCCCCGGCTGGTGGGTGAGCCATTCGGCGATCCGCCGGCCGTTGGCATCGTGCTGCCGCATGCGGAGCGGCAGGGTCTTGATTCCCCGCAGCGCCAGCCAGCAGTCCATCGGTCCCGGAACCCCGCCGGCCGCATTCTGAATGAAGCCCAGCCGCTCGGCGAGGTCGTCCCTGGCCGTCACCAGCAAACCACCCACCATGTCGCTGTGACCGTTGAGGTACTTGGTCGTCGAGTGGAGTACGATGTCGGCCCCGTGCTCTAGCGGGCGCTGGAAGTACGGCGTGGCGAAAGTGTTGTCCACCACGTAGAGGTAGCCGTGCGCCTGGGTGAGGTCCCCGAGCGCGGCCAGATCCGTGAGGTTCATCATCGGATTGGTCGGGGTCTCGCAGTAAATCATCCGGGTGGTGGGGGTCAGCGCCCGCTCGACGTTGGCGATCTCCCTCATGTCCACGAAGGTGACCCGGATCCCCAGGTTGCCGTAGATCCGCTCCATGAGCCGGTGGCTGCCACCGTAGACGTTCTCACCGCAGACGATGTGATCTCCGGTCTTGAACAGCTTGAGCACCGAATCCAGCGCGGCCAGGCCGGAGCCGAAGGCAAACCCGTGGGTGGCGCGCTCCAGGCTGGCCACGTTGCGCTCCAGGGCCTCGCGGGTTGGGTTGTGAGTCCGTCCGTACTCGTATCCCTTGTGTTTCCCGAGACCGGCCTGCACGTAGGTGGAGGTCTGGTAGATCGGCGTCATCACAGCGCCGGCGAGCGGCTCCACGATCTGGCCGGCATGTACCGATCGGGTGGCAAAGCCGTGATCGTGGTCCTGCGGGAGAATCCGAGTCATCGGTGTCTGCGGTGAGAGGGTAGGGGTGAAGATTAATCGGGGTTGGCCCTAGCCAATAGCCAACAGCCCATTGCCTTGTTTAGTTTCGCACGTGACTTTCCCACCAACTGACGGCACCACCGCGCGCTGCCTCATTGTTGACGATGATCCGCAGGTGCGACAGGTACTCATGCGCGTCACGGCGTCGCACGGCTTGTCTCCGGTCGAGGCCTCCTCCGGGACCGAGGCGCTGGCTGTGCTCAGGCGGGTAGGGGAAATCCCGATCTGCATCTCGGACATCTACATGCCCGAGATGGATGGGGTCACCTTCCTCCGCGAGGCCCTGCTGCGCTATCCGGACATGGCCGTCATCATGCTGACCGGCATGGCCGAGGTGAACACGGCAGTTGAGTGTCTGAAGCTCGGCGCCATGGACTACATCTCGAAGCCGGTAATGATCGATGAGGTCCGGGCCCGGCTGGACAAGGCCATGGATAAGCGCCGGCTCATTCTGGAGAACCGGTTTTATCACCAGAGCCTGGAGCTGCGGGTGCGGGATCTCGACCGCAGGAACCGGGCATCGCTGGTCAACGGGGTGCAGATGCTGGTGCATGCGCTGGAGGCCAAGGACTCATACACCAGCGGTCATTCCAGCCGGGTCAGCCGCTACGCGCTCAAGACCGCGGTGCCGCTTGGCTTCACTGATGACTCGCTGGAGGACATTCGCCTGGGGGGGGAGCTGCACGACATCGGGAAGATCGGGACCAGGGAGGACATCCTGAATAAGCCGGGACCGTTGACGGTGGACGAGTTCCAGCACGTCAAGACGCACGCAACACTGGGCGAGAGGATTCTGGCTCCCTTCTTTGCCTCTTCGCCGATCGTGCTGCGGGTGGCTCGATCGCATCACGAGCGGATGGATGGGAGTGGATTCCCGGACTCGCTCCGAGGCGACCAGATTCCGCTCGAAGCCCGCATTGTGGGCGTGGTCGATGCCTTTGATGCCATGACCACGAACCGGGCCTATCGCAATCCTCGCACCGCTGCCGAAGCCATCGAGGAGCTGCGCCGCTGCGCGGGCGCCCATTTCGACCCCCAGGTGGTCGAGGCGTTCCTCAGCGCGCACGGCAATGGATCGGCGCTTCCCCTTACCGCCTGAGCCCGGCGACGTCCTCCGTGTCTGATACGCTGATGATCAGCGTCTCGGGGATCCGGGGTCATGTCGGGACTGACCTCACCCCAGAGATAGTGGCTCGCTACGCGGCCGCACTGGGCGCCTGGTCACGTTCCACCCCGGCAGTCCACCCCTCCACCCGTCCATCCGTCGTGCTCGGCCGCGATTCTCGAACCAGTGGTCCGATGTTCGCGCGGGCAGCTGCCGCGGGCCTCATGTCGGCTGGGGTAGACGTCATCGACCTCGGGATGGTGCCTACGCCCACGGTGCAGCTGGCGGTTGAGCACCACCATGCCGGTGCCGGGCTCATCCTGACGGCGAGCCACAACCCGGTGGAGTGGAATGCCCTCAAGTTCGTGGGGCCGGATGGAATCTTCCTGGACGCCGAAGCCGGGCGGGTGGTGAGAGATCTCGCGGATCGGGGACCGGTGCGAGCCGGGTGGGCCGAGGTGGGCCGGGTGCGTGAGGATCCGGGCGCGATCGCCCGGCACCTCGACGCGATCCTGGCGCTTCCCGTGATCGACGTTCCGGCTATCCGCAAGAAACGGTTCAAGGTGGCCCTGGACTGCGTCCGCGGCGCCGGTGCTACCGCCATCCTCCCGCTGCTCGAGCGGCTCGGCTGCCAGGTCCATGGAATCAACCTGGAGACCGACGGCCTGTTCCCTCGGCCGCCGGAGCCGGTGCCGGAGAATCTGGGCGATCTCAGCCGGCTGGTCCGGGAGACCGGGTCGTCGGTCGGGCTGGCCATCGATCCGGATGTGGATCGGCTGGCCCTGGTGGATGAAACCGGGAGGCCGATTGGCGAGGACTACACCCTGGCCTTCGCCGTGGCGGCTGTGTTGGACGGACGCATCAGTGCGGCTACAATCCCTACCGTTGTGGTCAATCTCTCCACCAGTCTGGTGGTCGAGGATGCCGCGCGGTCGCGGGGGGCTCGCTTCATCCGGGCTCCGGTTGGAGAAGCGAACGTGGCCCGGGCCA
>JBDTTD010000271.1:0-3378 GCA_039930805.1 Gemmatimonadales bacterium
GAACGGGATCGACTCCAAACGCTTCTTCCAGAAGGAGGTGTCGTCCTACTTTCCCAAGTGGATCCGTCGGGTCACGGTGAAGAAGGTGGGAGGAACCGTCACCCATGTGGTCTGCAACGATGTCGCCACCCTGGTGTACCTCGCCAACCAGGCCTGCCTCACACCGCACATCTTTCTCAGCCGGATCGACCGGCTGGATGTGCCCGATCAGATGGTGTTCGACCTGGATCCCCAGGGCGAGGATTTCGAGCCGGTCCGGTCCACGGCACAGGCACTCAAGAAGCTGCTGGACGATCTCGAGCTGCCCGCCTACCTCAAGACCACCGGCTCGCGGGGCCTTCATATCGTGGTTCCGCTGAAGCGCAGTGAAGGGTTCGACTCGGTTCGCGACTTTGCGAGGGAGTTGGCCGCCATGCTAGTCCGCCAGGCGCCGCACGAGCGTACTCTGGAAGCCTTGAAGGTCAAGCGCGGCAACCGGGTGTACATCGACACCAACCGCAATGCCTATGCGCAGCTCGTTGCGCCGGCCTTTGCCGTTCGGGCGAGACGGGGCGCACCGGTGTCCGTCCCACTGGACTGGAGCGAGCTCCAGAGAGGGACTCTTCGGTCCGATGGTGTTACCATCCGGACCGTGTTCGACTGGCTCGACAAGGTCGCAGACCCTTGGGCGAATTTTGGGCGGAGCAGGGTTTTACTGACAAAAGCCCGGCAAAAGCTCAGGTCGCCACCCTGATCGCCCGGGGCTGCGTCGGTGCAAACGTTCGCGCTGTTCCAGCTCCCACCAATTTTTAAACGCGCAAAAAGCCGCAGCACGAGACTGAGATCAACACGACTTCACCGGCCGATTTTTTGCTGGCTGTGACGGGTGTGTTTTTCAAGCCCAATCATTGTTGAGAGATACGAATAGGCAGGGGAATTCGGGCTGTTGTTTTCTGCGGAACAGCGGGTAATCCGCTACCTACCAGAAACATTTTATCTGCAGTGCCACCCAGAACGAGGGAACCATGGCCGATCTTGCGGCGTCCGGGAGTCAGCGCTGGCTCCAGCTCGCGGTCAATGTTCAGCGGCGGCTGGTCGAGGAGCCCCTGGTGGGCAGTCTGGGCAACGGGTCGCATTCACCCCTGGAATGGCTCTGCCCGTTGCACTCCACCGGCTATCGGGAATACAAGAATCTCGATGTACTGAAGGCGCTGGGTGCGCCGATCTCGGTCCAGCATTCCCTGGCCGAGTTCTGGCCTCGTAGAGGTCCGGTCTGGGATGGCCTGGCCCGCTCCGCCAGCGGAGAGCTATTGCTGCTGGAGGCCAAGGCGCACATCCCCGAGCTCGCCTCCGGCCGCAGCCAGGTCGCACCCGAGTCTCTCGGGAGGATCACCGAGAGGCTGAGAGAGGTGCGGGAGTTTCTGGCGCCGAAATCCACGGCCGAGTGGGCGCACACCTTTTATCCGTACGCCAACCGGCTCTCGTTCCTGTACTTCCTGCGGCACCTGAACCAGCTGCCGGCCCACCTGGTGTTCGTGTACTTCGTGAATGCACGGGATGTGCGGGGCCCGTCCAGTCGCGTGGAATGGGAATCCGCGCTGTCGTTGATGTACGCAGCCCTGGGGCTTCCGAGGCGCCATCCGCTGTCGCCCTTCATTCACCACATCTTCATTGACGTTAGTGAGTTAGAGCGGGTCGCCGCGTAGCCTCAAGCGGCACGAACGGAAGCCAGTTTCCGACTACAGCGACGCTAGCGGACAGACGACCTGCACCAGACGCTACCGCCCGGCCGAATCGGGTACCGGCTTCAGCACCAGATCCTGAAAATCGAAGCTGAAATCAACCGCGTCCGATGCCGGCACGACCTTCAGCTGGTCCACACTTCCATCAGGCTTGAGCGAGAAGGTGGCATAGGCATCGGCCCGGAGCTCCCGGTCTCTCCAGCGGGCCAGGAAGGTGTCGTGCTGCCAGTGCACCAGGTCGCCCACCAGGACCGGCGTTTTGGTGAACCGGATGGCCAGCCCCTTCCCTTCCAGCGAAATCGCGACATCGCCGTACCAGGGATCCCGGTACGTCCCGGCGTACCTCGCGAGCGGCAGCGAGGGCCCCGAAGTGGAATCCCGGCTACCCGCGGCCTGCTGCTCGGCGGTCTGGAGCTTCTTCCGGTTCTCATCAGCCAACTGCTTGAAGAGCGCCGGGTAGTCCGGTGCCTTGGCGCCGAGATAGTAGTCCAGGACGTGGTAGACGATCGACTCGAACGCGGCCCCCGACTCCTGGTTGGTCAGCACCGCAACGCCCAACCGGAGCTCGGGAATCATGGCGACCTTCGACAGGTACCCCGGGAGCCCACCGGTGTGCTGCCGCAGGATCTTGCCCCTGTAATCACGAACGTTGAGACCCAACGCATATCCCGCCATGTTCGCGCGTAGATGACCCAGGGACCCTGCCACTAATGGCGGGAGGTTGCCGATCGGCGTGGGGGTGACCTCGCGCCAGAGCTGCGTGGTCGTGGCCGGTGAGAAGAGACGGGCCCCGCCGGCCACTTTGCCCGAGTCGAGCTGGACCATCATCCACTTGGCCATGTCCGCCGCACCCGACATGATCCCGCCGGCCGGGTTGGTGTTGTCGCTGGCGAACGGATCGACCCGCCGCACCGTGTCGTTCACCTCGGCGTGGGTGCCGGCCACGTTGCCGCCTTCGGCCGCGCCGGAGTGCCGAACGTCGCTGTCACTCATGCCGACCTTGTCGAGGATCCGCCGCCGAACGAACTCCTCCCAGGTCTGGCCCGACACCGCCTCGATCACCTCTCCCGCCACGAGGTAGAGCACGTTGTCGTACGCGTAGGCGCTCCGGAAGGAGGTGCTCAGCGGGACGTAGCGTATCCGGTAGGCGATCTCCTTTCGACTGTAGGTCGAGGGCGGCCACCAGAGCAGATCACCGGCGCCGAGGCCCAGCCCGCTCCGGTGCACCAGGAGATCCCGCACTGTCATCTCGCGGGTGACGTACGGGTCCGACATCGCAAAGGCCGGCAAGTAGTCGATGACCGGCTTATCCCAGGCGATCCTGCCTTCTTCGACCAGCAGGGCCAGCGCGGTAGCGGTGAAGAGCTTGGTGTTCGAGGCGATACCGAAGCGGGTCTTGGCATCGACCGGCGCCGGGTCTCCCATTCGTCGTACGCCGTACCCCTTGGCGAGCACCACCTTCCCGTCCTTGACGATGGCCACGGAGAGCCCGGGAACCGTGAAGGTCTCCATCACTCGCCGGACATAGGCATCGAACTTCGGCGGCGCCTGTGCGGCCGATCCGGCAGGGATCAGCAGCAGGGCGAGTGCCGCGATGCGGTAATTGAGACGCATTGCTATCCGTTGTGATTGGGGTCGTTATCTTCGAGCAACACGC
>JBDTTD010000272.1:0-3372 GCA_039930805.1 Gemmatimonadales bacterium
GGCGGCGAGGCCTCCGGCGATGACTCGGGACGAGTTCAGCTGAGCCATGCTGCCCTCCAATCGGGGCTGGTGAGACCGCTAGGAGCCGCCGTATCCACGGGCCATGGCCGCGGCGAGGAAGACCATGATGCTAACGATCCCGGCCTGCGCGAAGCTGATGCGGGCCAGCAGCGGGGCCGCGCTGGTGTCGGGCTGCTCGCCCCGCGCCACCCGGCGGCGCCACCGGATCAGTGTGATCATGGGCAGGACCTCCAGGGCGAGGATGATGGCGAAGAGAGCAATTTTGCCCAGGAACGCATGGTTGTGGAAATAGTAGGCAGTGTCCTTCTCCACCCCGGCAAGGAGACGCCAGAGGCCGGTGCCGAGCCACAGGGCCGCGGCCAGACCCCAGAAGTTGTCGGCCAGGAAGACGGAGCGAAGTCCCGGCGGATCCAGACGAGACCGGAGCGCCCGGCCCCGGGCCCAGGCGGCACCCAGCCCAACACCCAACCCGAGCAGGTGAAAGCCAGCGAGAAGCAATCGTAGCATCAGGCGGGGGCCCGCGACCGGCGCCACAACGCGATCAGCATGGCTCCGAGATTCGCAATCGCGCAGCCGGCACCCACCAGGATCAGTCCCCGGGCAACGTAGCGAAGCACGGTGAGACGGTTAATGTCGATGACCACCAGCAAAAGCTTGGTGCTGAGCAGTGCCGCCGCAGTCGAGAAGAGCATCAACTGAAGAAGAAGAAGCGGCCGGTACCCCATGCCGGCATAAAGCCAGTAGAGAGCCAGCCCGACCAGAAGCCAGGCCAGCAGGCCGGTGCGGGTACTCTGTCCCAGCGGTAGCTCGCGGATGAGGGGGACAACGAGGAGCCCCAGGGCAGCCAGCGTGAGAAACAGTCTCCAGCTGGCTCCCCACAACTCGCGAGGTGAAGCATTTTCGGCAGTGTGCAGCGCCGGTTCCTTGTCCACTGTCCCTCGCTGGTCGTGGTCGCCCCGCTCCACACCCACCGGGAGCCGCTCCATTCTATGCTCGTTGGCTCAGTTGCGGAACGCCCTGCCTCAAAGCTGCCCCCGATGCCCAAGCCCGAGCTACCCTTAGAGCCGTGCGCGGAAGGCCGGCGGCGACCCATTGTAGGGGCCGGGCCCGGCATCCGATACTCTGAGGGATGAAACCACCTCCCGCCAGGACCACCTTGGGTCAGGAACGCATCCGTACGGTCATCGTGGAAGACCACGACCAGATCGGCTGCCTGGTCGCCCGCCGCATAGCCCAGGTAGTCCGGGAGCGACGCGCCGCCGGGAAACGCCCGGTACTCGGGCTGGCCACCGGCTCGACGCCCATCGGGGTGTACCGGGAGCTGATTCGCATGCACCGGGACGAGGGCCTCAGCTTCAGTGATGTCATCACCTTCAATCTCGACGAATACTACCCGATGGACCCAGGGAGCATTCACTCCTACCATCGATTCATGTGGGAAAACCTTTTCGCCCAGCTCGATATTCCGCCGTCCAATGTCCACATCCCTCGCGGCGATGTGCGGCGGGATGAGGTCGAGGCCGAGTGCCGGCGCTACGAGGACGCGATCAGCCAGGCGGGGGGCATCGATCTGCAGCTGCTGGGAATTGGCCGCACGGGCCACATCGGGTTCAACGAGCCGGGGTCGGGGGCCGAGAGCCGTACCCGGGTCGTGACTCTCGATCTGGTGACCCGCAAAGACACCGCCGCCGACTTCTTCGGCGAGGAGAACGTGCCCCGCGAAGCGATTACTATGGGCGTCGCTACCATCTTCGATGCCCGGGAGATCCTGATGCTCGCTACTGGTGAGCACAAGGCCGACATCGTGCGCCGGGCGGTCGAGGGCGAGGTGGACCACGAGGTCGCGGCCACCTTCCTGCAGCAGCACGCCAACACCACCTTCTATCTCGACGGGCCCGCCGCCGCGGCCCTCACCCGCGTGGCCACCCCGTGGCTGCTGGGACCGGTCGAGTGGACCAGCAACCTCGTGGTGCGTGCGGTGGTGTGGCTCTCGCACCAGAGCGGTAAGGCGATCCTCAAGCTCACCCAACGGGATTATGCCGAGCACCGGCTCTCCGCTCTAGTGGCCCGGTACGGCTCACCCGGCGCCCTCAATGGCGAGGTGTTCAACGCGCTCGGGGCCAAGATCAGGGGCCGCTCGAAGCTGCCCCGCGGGAAGCGCGTCCTCTGTTTCTCGCCCCATCCGGACGACGATGTCATTTCCATGGGGGGCATCCTCCATAAGCTGGCGGTGAACGGCAACGACATCACGGTTGCCTACATGACCAGCGGCAACCTGGCCGTGTTCGACCACGATGTGCAGCGGCACGTCGATTTCATGCGGCGCCTGGCGCTGGAACAGCGCCTCTCCAAGGATGCCGCCCGGGATCTCGGCGCGCGGATCGACCATTTCCTGGCGGGTAAGCAGGCGGGAGACGTGGACATTCCCGAGGTACAGGACACCAAGCGGATCATCCGGGAGTCGGAGGCAGTGGCGGGCATCAGGACGCTGGGGCTCGATGAGCGGGCTGCCCGCTTTCTCGACCTGCCGTTTTACCGGACCGGCAAGGTTCGAAAGGATCCCATTGACGACGACGATGTCACCATCGTGCGGGCGATGCTGGACGAGATTCGACCCGAGCTTGTGTTCGTGGCCGGCGACCTCTCCGATCCGCACGGCACCCACCGGCTCTGCAAGGAAGCCGTGCAGCGGGCCCTGGAGCAGGCCGTCCTCGGCGGACTCGAGCGGCCTGAGGTCTGGCTCTACCGGGGTGCCTGGCAGGAGTGGCCTGTCACCGAGGCCACCTGGCTGGTGCCGCTCTCACAGGAGGAGCTCCGCCTCAAAATTCAGGCGATTTTCAAGCATCAATCCCAGAAAGACACCGCCCCGTTTCCCGGACCAGACGAAAGGGAGTTCTGGCAGCGGGTAGAGGCGAGGAACAAGGGCACAGCGGCGGA
Organism: Gemmatimonadales bacterium; assembly: GCA_039930805.1. Classification (GTDB taxonomy): domain Bacteria; phylum Gemmatimonadota; class Gemmatimonadetes; order Gemmatimonadales; family GWC2-71-9; genus CAVVWJ01. Next base: position 2,959 of record JBDTTD010000272.1, read on the forward strand.
GCTTGACCGCCTGGGACTGGCGGAGTACTTCGCCATGGAAGCCTATGTTGTGGAGAAAGCGCCCTAGGAACGCCGCCGCCCTCAGGCACGTCCACGCATCTTGGCCACCCACCACCTGAGGCCCACGAACAGGAAACGCCAGTCGTGCAGAAACTCCGGACGCTTGCCCTCAACCGCGTGACCTACGAACTGAAAGATCCAGCCCACCACGAAGAGCCCCAGGGCAACCATCCACACTCCATCCACCCAGATAGCCGCGACGAACAGCGGAATCGAGAGGGCGATGAGTGGAATGCCGAGCGTATGGCAGAATCGGTTGACCGGATGCTGGTGGCTGCGTCCATACTGCATGATCCACTCGTCCCAGCTCTTTCCGCCTGGCATTGAATCCTCCCCGAGAAGGTCGCGATGACC
>JBDTTD010000273.1:0-3360 GCA_039930805.1 Gemmatimonadales bacterium
CAGCACCGCCAGCGGCTGGAGCGTCATGGGCACCGGGCTGAACGGCACCGGCACGACTACCTGCGCTCCGAGCGCGACGAGGAGGGCTCCCAGACCGATGGCGAGACTGCGCTTGGCAACCAGGACGCCCGTGCCCGAACGGGCGTGCGGGCCCACGCCAACTTTAGAATCCATCACAGCAGCTCCACACTGAGGGCAACGGCATTGCCACCGCCGAGACAGAGAGTGGCGAGACCCGTGCTACCACCGCGGTCTCGCAGAGCGTACAGCAGGGTCGTGAGGACCCGGGCACCGCTTGCCCCGATGGGATGGCCCAGAGCCACGGCTCCACCATGGACGTTGACCCGATCCCAATCCCACCCGAGCTCGCGGCCATCGGCCAGAGCCTGGACCGCGAACGCCTCGTTCGCCTCGATCAGGTCGTAGTCGCCGATCCTGGTGCCGGCCTTCTCCATCAGCGTCCGGACCGCCAGTACCGGCGCGAAGAAGATCTCTCGAGGCTCCCCGCCGCCCGTGGCATAGGCCGTCACCCGGGCCAGTGGCTTGAGCCCATGAGCTTTGGCAAAGGCGAGCGAGGTTACCACCAGCGCGCTGGCGCCGTCATTCAATCCAGGCGCATTGCCCGCGGTGACCGTCCCGCCGTCTTTCCGGAAGGCGGGCTTCAGCTTGGCCAGGGTTTCCGGGGCGGTATCGCGCCGGGGCGACTCGTCGGCGGAGACCGTAGTCGCGCCACCCTTCCCGGGCGCCGACACCGGCAGGATCTCGGCCCTGAACTTCCCGGCGTCAGTGGCTGCCACGGCCTTGCGGTGGCTGTCGTAGGCGAAGGCATCCTGATCGGCCCGGCTCACCCCGGCCTTGTCAGCGGTGTACTCGGCGTATTCACCCATGTGACAGCAACCGAACGAGTCCCACAGGCCGTCGTGGATCATGCCGTCCACCATGGTCTGATTGCCGGCCTTGATGCCAACCCGCATTCCATAGACGTAGTGCGGAGCGCTCGACATGGCCTCCTGGCCGCCGGCCACGATGCACTCGGCGTCGCCCGCCTTGATGGCCTGGGAGGCGAGCATCACGGCCTTGAGTCCGGAACCGCAGACCTTGTTGATGGTGAGCGCTGGAATCGAGGCGGGCAGGCCGGCATGGATGAGCGCCTGCCGTGCGGGAGCCTGCCCCGAGCCACCCTGGACCACCTGCCCCATGATGACTTCTTCCACGGCGCCGGGATCGACGCCGGCCCGGGAGACCGCCTCGCGGATGACCATCGCGCCCAGCTGGGGGGCTGTAAAAGACGAGAGCCCGCCGAGATAGCGACCGATCGGGGTGCGGACGGCAGAGACGATGACTGGGATGGTGCTATCGCTCACGATTGACTGGTCCGGTTCGGGGTTCAGACTGGGGCAAATTACGCGGAAAGGCGACGTTTGTCACCATTGCCGGGTCTCGTGCCCTAAGGGACCATACTGCGAGTGCGGACCTCCTCTTGCAATCGCTCCACGAACGCGGCGGCGGTCATCACCTCCTGCTTCTTCCCCGCCCCACGCACGCGGAGCGCCAGGCTGTCCGAGTCGGCCTCCCGCTGTCCGATCACGGCCATGTACGGCACCTTCAGAACCTCACCCGCACGAATGCGGTAGTTCAGCGTTTCGCTGCTATCGTCCACATGAACCCGGAACCCAGACTGCTTGAGCCGAGCCGCCAGCTTGCGGGCGGCATCGGCCTGCGCATCCGAGATCGGAATCACTCTGACCTGCTCGGGAGCAAGCCAGACCGGGAACGCGCCGGCGAAATGCTCGATGAGATTGCCGGTAAAGCGCTCCAGCGTGCCGAAAATGGCTCGGTGGACCATTACCGGACGGTGGGGCTTGTTGTCGGGGCCGGTATACTCCAGCTCGAAACGCTCCGGAAGATTGAAGTCGAGCTGAATCGTAGGACCCTGCCACAGCCTGCCGATTGAATCGCGGAACTTGATATCGATCTTGGGACCGTAGAACGCGCCGCCGCCCTCGTCGATCCGATACTTGATGTCCTTCCGGTCCAGCGCCCGCTTGAGCGTGCTCTCGGCCCGGTCCCAGATTTCGTCGTCCCCCAGCCGCTCAGTCGGACGGGTAGAGACCTCGAAGTCGAGCTCGAAGCCGAAGGTCTCGCGCACCAGTCGATCTACCTGGTCCAGACAGAGAAAGATCTCGTCCTCGACCTGGTCCAGAGTGCAGAAGATGTGGGCATCGTCCATGGAGAGCCCGCGTACGCGCAATAACCCGTGCAGCACCCCGGATCGCTCGTTCCGATAGACGTTGGCCACTTCCGAGAGCCGGACCGGAAGATCACGGTAGCTTCGCTGCTGGCTCTTGTAGATCAGCGCGTGCATCGGGCAGTTCATCGGCTTCACCCGATACCGGACGTCGTCCGCCTCCTCATGGCCAGCAGCCATCGGCGGATACTGGTTGGCCTCGTACAGCGGGAGGTGGCCCGAGATCTTGAACAGCTCTTCGCGGGTGATGTTCGGCGTGGACACCAGGTCATACCCGCTGCGGAGGTTGTCGTCCTCGACGGCGCGGGTCAGGAGCCACTTGACCATCGCTCCCTTGGGATGCCAGAACACCAGCCCGGGACCTACCAGTTCCTGGATCGAGAAGAGGTCGAGCTGTTTACCCAGGACGCGATGGTCTCGCTTGCGAGCCTCCTCCAACCGATGGATGTAGGCGTCCAAGTCCTCCCGTTTGAACCAGGCAGTCCCGTAGATCCGCTGAAGCATCTGCCGCTTCTCATCGCCCCTCCAGTAGGCCCCGGCGGCGTGCAGCAGCTTGAAGTGCTTGAGGCGACCGGTCCGCGGGATATGGGGGCCTCGGCAGAGGTCCACGAACGGCCCGTCGGTGTACACCGTGATGGTCTGGTTATCTCCCAACTCCTCGATCCGCTCCAGCTTGAGCGGGTCATCGGCAAACCGGCGCCGCGCCTCGCTCCGACCGACAACCTCCCGGACGAATGGAAAGTCCCGGCTGGCCACTTCGGCCATCTTGGCTTCCAGCCGCTCCAGATCTTCGGGCGTGAATGGCCGATCCACCTGGAAGTCGTAGTAGAACCCGTCCTCGATGGGCGGGCCGAAGCCTATCCCCGCGCTGGGGAACAGCTCGCGAACCGCAGTGGCAAGGATGTGGGCCGCGGAGTGCCGCAGGAGCTCGAGCGCTTCGGGGTCTCGATCGGTCAGAATCGCGATCGATGCATCCGACTCCAGCGGGCGGTCGAGATCCCGGATCTCGCCATTCACCCGCACCGCAAGCGCTGCCCGCGCCAGACCCGGGCCGATGCCCTCAGCCACCTGGCGGGCAGTGGTGCCGGCGGGCGCCTCCCGTTGACTGCCAT
>JBDTTD010000274.1:0-3349 GCA_039930805.1 Gemmatimonadales bacterium
GCCGCATTGATATCCAGGCCCCGGCTCCGCCGCACCACCGCTTCGATTCCCTGGTTGCGCAGGCGCTCGGCGAAGGCGCGGATCCGGGCGCCAGTAGTTGGCTTCAGATGGGGCGCCCCGCCCGGATGGAGCGGAAGAATGTTCACCAACGCTCCCAGCCGGCGGGCGAGTTTGCCCAACTGAGCGGCGTCGGCGTCGCTGTCGTTGACCCCACCGACCATCACATACTCGAACGTCACCCTCTTGCGGAACGCTTCTGCCGCCTTCAGGACTGCTTCGAGGCCGTACTTCTTCTCGATCGGCATCATCGTGAGGCGCTGTGCCGGTGTGGGGGCATGAAGGGAAATGGCCAGGCGGAACTGCTCCGGCCGCCCGGCAAATGCCTCCATGCCGGGCAGGATCCCGACAGTCGACACGGTGATGTGCCGGGCCCCGATGCCGAAGCCGTCGGGATGGTTGAGGATACTGAGCGTCGCGTCCACCGCCGGCCAGTTGAGCAGAGGCTCGCCCATGCCCATGAAGACGATATTGGTCGGCTTCTCGTACGGATTCTGGAGCACGACCTCCCGAATCTGACCCGCGATCTCGAACGGTGTAAGGTTACGGCGAAATCCCATGCGGCCGGTGGCGCAGAAGGAGCACTTGAGGGCGCAGCCGGCCTGCGAAGAGATACACAGCGTCCGCCGGCTGCCGGACGGAATGAGCACCGACTCGATGGCCTCGCCATCCGGCAGCCGCCAGAGGTACTTCCGGGTCCCGTCGGCCGACTGCTGGATGGTATCGGGGGCCAGGCGGGGCAGGGGAAAGGTCTGATCCAGCTCGGCTCGCAGCGCAGCCGGAAGATCGGTGGCTTTTTCCCAGCTTTCCGCCGGTGCCTGCCACAGACGGCGTAGCATCTGCCCTGCCCGGTACGAAGGCAAGCCGCGCTCGGCCACCCAATCGACCAGGGCTTCCCGGGCTTGCTCTGGGGTCAGGTCCAGGAGATTGCGGGCTGGGAAATCGAGGGGAGAAGAGCTGGCCATGCGGAAGAATAGTGCCGTTTGGGAGGTCCTGATGGGCCACTGATCCCTCGGTGCCCTTTGGGGTGAAGTTTTTCACGGCCAGGAGCGTGAGTAGATAAGCTAACATCAACTATACTAATGCATTGCCCCACTCCGTCACGCGGTATAGGTTTGAGCCATGCTTTCCCATCCGAAGCCGTGCTCCTGACCGAGCTGCTCACGCCGGATCAGGCAGTTATGCCTGTGGTAGCACGGGACAAGGGCGGCGTCATCGCCGAGCTTACTCGGGTCCTCGCCGATCGCTGCGGATGTGACTACTCCACGTTGCTCGGAGCAGTTCAGGAGCGGGAGGCGAATGGCAGCACCGGCATCGGCTTCGGGGTGGCCATCCCGCACGCCCGCGCGGCCGGGGTACCCGAGCTGAGCCTGGTCTGCGGTGTCAGCGCGTCCCCGGTGCCGTTCGACGCGATCGATGGTGAGCCGGTGCGGTTGTTCTTTCTGATCGTGGGTCCTCCCGCGTCTGCCGGCCAGCACCTGCAGCTTCTGGGGCGAATCGCCAGGCTGGTGCGACACGAGGACGTGCGCCGGCGGCTGTTCGCCGCGGCCACGCCGCGCGAGTTCTATAACACCCTACTCGACGCCGAGGCTCGTTGAGAGCTGCATGAGTGCTACTGCCTTACGAACCCACCGCAGCGGCGCACTCACCCGCGCCGAAGCCGGGCAGACTGTACGCCTCGGTGGCTGGGTTCATCGGCGGCGGGATCTCGGTGGGCTGGTATTCATCGACCTCCGTGACCGGGCCGGCCTGGTGCAGCTGTCCTGTAACCCTGCCTGGACTCCGCCCGAGGTCATGGAGCGCGCGGCCGGCCTCGGCGCCGAGACCGTCGTGCTCGTCGAAGGGATCGTCCAGCTCCGTCCGGAGCCGGCCCGCGATCAGAACCTTACCTCGCGCGAGGTGGAGGTGCACGTGACCGGGCTGCAGGTCATCGGTCCGGCTCAGACGCCGGCAATTCCGGTAGCCCGCAAGGAAAAAGAAGAGCTCCCCGCAGAAGAGCTGCGGTTGCGGCATCGGGTGCTCGATCTGCGCCGAGCGGAGCTGCAGAACAATCTGATCCTGCGCCACCGCCTGATGCAGGCGACCCGCCGGTACTTCGACTCGGAGGGGTTCCTCGAGATCGAGACCCCGATCCTGACGAAGCCGACTCCCGAGGGCGCGAGGGACTATCTGGTCCCCAGCCGGGTCCATCCCGGAGAGTTCTTCGCGCTGCCGCAGTCCCCCCAGATCTACAAGCAGCTGCTCATGGTGGCGGGGTACGACCGCTACTTCCAGATCGCGCGGTGCTTTCGAGACGAGGATCTCCGCGCCGACCGCCAGCCCGAGTTCACCCAGATCGATATCGAGGCCTCTTTCATCGGGCTGGAGGATGTGCTCACTTTCGGTGAGGGCATGGTCGAGGCGATTTGGAGGGAGGCGGGTCACCAGGTGAATCTCCCGATTCAGCGCATGCGTCACGCCGAAGCACTGGAGACGTATGGGAGTGACAAGCCGGACCTGCGGTACGGGCTTCCGATCTTCGATGCCACTGAGGTCTTTCGGGGCGCCGACTTCTCGATCACGCGTTCGGCTATTGAAGCCGGTGGCAGAGTTCGCGGGATCAAGGTTCCCGGTGGCGCCACGCTTACCCGGAAGCAAGTGGACGAGATCGAGGCCTCAGCCAAGGCGCTGGGAGCCGCCGGCCTGCTTCGTCTGAAGGCGGCTGGGGGCGCTCTAGAGGGGCCCGCCGCCAAGTACCTCCCAGCCGGCGCCGCTGCGCGACTGGCTCTGTCGGAGGGAGACCTGTGTCTTCTGGTCGCCGGGCCGGACCGGGTCTCCAGCCCGGCGCTCGACCGCGTGCGCCAGGAGCTGGCCCAGAGGCACAAGCTCATTCCCGAAGGCGTGAATCGCTTCGTCTGGATCGTGGACTTTCCTTTATTCGACAAGGATCCGGCGACCGGAGCCTTGAGCCCGGTGAACCACCCGTTCACCGCTCCGCACCCCGACGATTTGCCGCTGCTGGAGACGGCACCCGACAAAGTGCGCGCCCTGGCGTACGACATGGTGCTGAACGGCACTGAGCTGGGCGGGGGCAGCCTTCGTATCGCAGACCCGCAGTTGCAGCGCCGGATCTTTGCCCTGCTTGGCATCCCGGATCAGGAAGCCCAAACCCGGTTCGGATTTCTGCTGGAGGGGCTACGCGCCGGAGCGCCACCCCATGGCGGATTTGCGTTTGGAATGGATCGAATCGTGATGCTTCTCGCCGGGGCGGGTTCACTGCGAGATGTGATCGCCTTTCCCAAAACGACAGCCC
>JBDTTD010000275.1:0-3336 GCA_039930805.1 Gemmatimonadales bacterium
GTGCATGCCCTACTACAGGCCCGTGAAGATCTACGCGAAGCCGCAGAATCTCTATCTGTGGTCGAGCTATGGTATCAACCGGGCGAGGCTGCGTCAGTGGGCTTCCATCTTCGACACACGGCGGAAGCGTGGATAGACCCTTCACGTACGCACGTGGGCAATCCGTAAGAGATAATCAGCTTACCGCCTTCTGACTATTCCAGCTCCAACGATCAGTATCCTCTAAGCGAGCTCGCGGTGGACCGCCTCGCGGTAAATCAGGAGGGCCAGGCCACAGGTCAAGGTAAGCGTGATCTGCTCGCCACCCTCCTCGACCAGCGTGAAAAGAAAGTCCGCGGTTCGGAAGTTGAGCCAGTACTTCACCACGACGTGTACCAGGTCAACCACGACCGCGAACAGCACCAGCACGGCAAAGGCCCCCAGTAGCAGGAGGCCCCGGCTTCGGTCGTCCGCAGGCGATCTGGCGAAGCCGGCGCGGACCGCGGCGACCAGAAAGACGGCCAAGGCCGCCCAGACCATCAGCTCTCCGACATGGGGCGACATTCGGCCCACAAAGTACTGAAGGCCCAGGTCATCCGCGAGGCCGTGTCCCACCCGCTCATGCAGCTGCAATGCATCGTCGAGGAGCGCGACGGTGTAGACCAGTGCCAGTCCGAGATAGATCGGCCGCCCCCGTTTCCCGGGGATCAGGATCAATAGCGAGACAACGATCGCCGCTTTCACGTAGCCGACTGCTTCCGCGAAGGAGCCGTCGCGCCCAATGTGCCACCGATCGCCCAGCACGGGGGTGCCGTCGTTGTAGACCACAGTGTAGAACCGGTGAGCCGCAAATACGGCGATGAAGAACAAATCGAGGCTGAGCAGTGCGGCGCAGAGCCTGACTGCGCCGGCGTCCACCTGAAGCGACAGACGACGCAACTGCGCCCTGAGCGGCTGCTTCAGTGCCTCCCAGGTGTGCTGCGCCACCAGGGACCTTTACCTCACCCTGGTAGCCAGCGCCCTATCCAGCCCAGCTAGCGACCTTATCGCCACGTCCTTGCCCGGCAGCCAGACCGGCTCACCATCGATCCCTTCTGGTATCGCGACACCCAACCAGTCGAGCATGGCTGGGAACAGATCCACGGTTCTGACCGGCCCCTTCGGCATTGGCTGACTGGACCAGACCGGCGTCTGCATGTGCGCCCGGATCAGGCTGCCGTGTCCGGCCCGATGCTCCGGGACTTCGTACCGGGCCCTGAAGTCGTATCCCTCCCGCGCAATCACCAGCAGATCGCCGGAGCGTGGGGTCCGGAACTGGTCCATCAGAAGAAATGCCGCGTCCGGGAAGGGGCTGTCCCAGGTGGCCTCGAGCCACTCCCGGGCCGAGGCGCTCCAAGGGCCCCCGAGCAGGAGCGGGTCACCCGACAGCGGCTGGTAAACAAGGTTACCGTCTCGGCTCGAGAGCCGGGCTGACCCGGTTTCGCATTCGAGCCAGAGACCGCCGGTTGCCGATTCCCCTGCGACGAAGGCCACGGATGGTTGGCGAACCAGGGCAGCGATCAGGTCTTCGCGGCTGCCGAACGCGGCCGGCGTCCGCAGCCGCTCGACCGGCCAGCGGTCTGTCCTTGAGATTCCAGGGCGGGCATAGATCATGGCCGACCCATTCCCCGCGACCATGACGGCAGCCCTGGGCCGCCGCTCCCAGACGACGGGGTGTGCCAGGGTCGGAACGCCCTGGGCCCGGAACCAGTCCCCGAGGTCCAGGTGAGTGTGCACCGCCGATGCCCCGTGATCGCTCACCAGGAGAATGAGGCTCTGGTCCAGTTCTTCTCTCAGCTGGAGCCGCTGCCTCAGCCGGCCAACTGCCTCGTCCACCTTGGCCAGCGCGCGATGCACCGGCGCCGAGGCCGGCCCTGACTGATGGGTATAGCCATCCACGGCGGGGAACTGGGCGAATACGAAGCGCCAGTCCTTATCCACCGCTCTGAGCAGGTGCCGGGACACGGCGTCGTCCGACGGCTGGTGCCACATGGCCACATGGGCCACTGATCCCCAGATCTGTCGCTCGCGGCGGGACGGATCTCGCTCGGCTGTCAGCCCCCGGGCAATCGGCGTAAAGATCCCCAGGCTCTCGGGCACCAGCTCGAAGATCGTGCTCACGTCAGCCCGGATGTCCCCATCCAGCATCGGCGCCTGGTAGCCGCAGTAGCTCCGGATGGCGTTCCGGTCCCGCCACCAGCGTCCCCGGTAGCCGGCGCGATCGAGCCACCGGATGGAGGGGATATCACAATGGCCCGGGGTGCAGCCGGTCAGGAACGGGAGGTACGCCACGCTGGTCGTGGACGGGAAGCCGGTGATCGCCTGGGTACGTCCTCCGGCTTTCAGCATCTCCGCGATGTGGGGAAGGTGCCCGCCAGCCAGCCGGGCCTCCGCCACATCGGGGCGTAGCCCATCCACCAGAAGCAGAAAGCAGCGCGTCATGCTTCTTCCGGCAACGCCGACTCATTCCTCCGGGCGATTTGCGGGTCTGCCTGCGCGCGGTTCATGCGCCGGGCGCCCCTCACCCCCAGCCCGAGGATCACGAGGCTCGCCAGCACGATCCAGGGACCCGGAATGGGGATCGTCGCCCCTACCAGCACCAGACCCGCGTAGCGAGTCCCCCGGCCAAGAATGACCGAGAGCTGGTACTTCCAGAGCGGATACGCCGCGAGCACGGCAAGAATCCGCATGGGGTAGTGTGGGACGATCGGGAGCACACAGGTTAGCACCAAGGAGCAGAACGGCGCCTTGCGATACCAACTCAGCGACCACTGCGTGACCCGGTGGTTCCGGAACGCCCGAGTGCCGTCGCGCGCGAGCATGCGCGCCAACAGCTCCATGTTCCAGGCCTCGATGAGCAGGGTGGCGGCGAGGGCCAGCGGAACGATCATCCAGAGTGGATACCGCGCTCCCAGATAGACGACAGCTCCGTCGTAGGGCAAAGGAGCCAGGGAGTTTCCCAGGAATGTGAAGGGGACGAAATAGGATAGCGGAGCCCAGGTGGGCAGGGCTTCGGCGACGAGCAGCGCGGCCAGACTGATCCCCAGCAGGACAGCAGGGAGGATCCAGGCTGAGCGCTGGGGCACCCGGAGCGATGCGGAGAGGTGCGGGAGTGGCGTCAAGAAAAGGAAGCTAGGTGACGACGCCCCGAGGCGGAAGCCACCTTCGTGTCTCCGGTTTGCCCGGCAGCCAACCCCGCCGACTTCCATCCTTTAAAGCCAACCGCCCCGCGTGCCATAAGAGGCAGCGGGGCGTCGGTTTATCAATCGGGGCGCCGGGATTTGAACCCGGGACCTCCTGCTCCCGAAGCAGGCGCGC
>JBDTTD010000276.1:0-3254 GCA_039930805.1 Gemmatimonadales bacterium
GCCGCACCCACCCCGCCGATGCTCAAGCACTGGCGCGAGGTGAAGTTGCAGCACCCGGAGGCCATTCTGTTCTATCGGGTAGGCGACTTCTACGAGATGTTCCACGAAGATGCCCAGCTCGCCGCCCGGATCCTCGACATCACCCTGACCTCCCGCGGCGACGGCGTGCCCCTCGCCGGTGTTCCGGTCAAGGCCGCCGCCGAATACCTGCGTCTCCTGGTTGGCGCCGGACACCGGGTGGCCATCTGCGAGCAGGTGGAAGATCCCAAGCTGGCGCGCGGCCTGGTACGACGCGAGGTGGTGGAGACCCTCACACCCGGCGCGCTGATGCAGGAGGGCTGGGTCGCCGGGTCGCGGAATAACTGGCTGGTGGCGGTGCAGCGGGGCAGCTGGGCACCGGGGCGGCGGGGCAGTGACTGCGGGCTAGCCGCGGTTGATCTCAGCACCGGCGAATTCGTGTTGGAATCGCTCGCGGCAGAAGGATTGGAAGAGGCACTCTCACGACTGAGCCCCGCAGAAATCGTCGTTGAGGCTAACTCTGCCCCGCTGCCCCGCTGCCCCGCCTTGGTCACCTCTCGAGAGCCCTGGGAGTTCGACCCCGCCCTCGCCCGCGAGGAGCTGGCTCGCCGGTTCAGTCTGGCCTCGCTAGATGGGCTCGGCGTGGGCTTGGACGACGATCCCGCCGTCGGCGCGGCGGGTGCGCTGCTCCGCTATCTCACCGAGCTTCAGCCCGGCGGCCTTCCCCATCTCATCCGCCCCACCATCCGCCGGAGCGAGGCCTTCCTCTGGATCGATGAGATGACCCGGCACAACCTGGAGCTGGTCGAGCCCCTCCGCACCGGGGCGCGGGGCTGTACTCTGCTCGAGGTCATCGACGCCACGCTCACCCCGATGGGCGGCCGTCTGTTGCGCCAGTGGGTGCTCTCGCCACTACGGGATCCGGCTGAGGTAAACGCCCGGCTCGATGCGGTGGAGGTGAACGTGCGTGACGGACGGGGCCGCGCCCGCTTGCGTGAAGCATTGGACGGCGTCCGCGACGTGGAGCGCCTGGCCGGCCGCGCCGCGGCGGGTCGGGCCACACCCCGCGAGCTGGGCGCCCTGCGCGACTCGTTTCAGCGGCTTCCCGACGTGGCCGGCGCCCTCACCGAGCTGGCCGGATCACCGCTCCCGGGTGGCGGTCCAAGCGTCGCACTGGTGCTGGCGGCCGATGAGCTCGACCTCATGGCCGACCTGACCACCCGGCTCGCCGCGGCGCTGGCCGAGCGGCTCCCCGCCACGCTGGCGGACGGCGGGGTCATTCGTCCCGGCTATGATCCCGAGCTCGACGATCTCAGGTCGCTCCGGGACGGTGGCCGGCAGTACATCGCGTCGCTGCAGCAGCGGGAGCGGGAGCGGACCGGCATCCCCTCGCTCAAGGTCGGATTCAACAAGGTGTTCGGCTACTATCTCGAGGTGACCCACACCCATACCGGCCGGGTCCCCGCCGACTACGAGCGGCGCCAGACCCTCTCTTCCGCGGAGCGCTACGTGACGCCCGAGCTCAAGGACTACGAAGCCCGGGTCCTCGGCGCCGAGGAGCGGATGGGCGTGCGTGAGGCGGAGCTGTTCGGCGGCCTCAGGGATCTGGTGGCACAGGCTATCGAGCGGATTCAGCGGACCGCGCGGGTGCTGGCCCGGCTCGACGTGTGGGCCGGGCTGGGCGAGTGCGCGGTTGCGGGGCGTTACGTGCGCCCCGAGATCACCGATCGGTTCGATCTCACGCTCAAGGAGAGTCGTCACCCGGTGATCGAGCGGATGATGCAGCGGGAGCTGTTCATACCCAACGATGCGCGCTTTACCGAAGCGGAGCGGGTGGCGCTGGTCACCGGGCCGAACATGGCGGGGAAATCCACCATTCTCCGGCAGATCGGCCTGTGCGTGGTGCTGGCCCAGATCGGCTCCTTCGTGCCCGCGGCAGCGGCCTCGATCGGGGCGGTGGACCGCCTGTTCACCCGGGTCGGCGCCAGTGACAATCTCGCCGGCGGCCAGTCCACCTTCATGGTGGAAATGAGTGAGACCAGCGCGATTCTGCACAACGCCACGGCGCGAAGCCTGGTGCTGCTGGATGAGATCGGCCGGGGGACGTCAACCTACGACGGTGTGGCTATCGCCTGGGCCGTGACCGAGCACCTGCATGACCGGGTAGGCTGCAAGACTATGTTCGCCACTCACTATCATGAGCTGATGCAGCTGCCCGAGCGGCTCCAGCACGCCCGGAACTACAACGTGGCGGTCAGGGAGACGGGCGATACCGTGGTCTTTCTCCACCGCCTCGAGCCCGGCGGCACCGACCGGTCTTACGGCATTCACGTGGCCCAGCTGGCCGGCCTGCCCCAGGCAGTCGTCGGCCGGGCTCGCGAGATCCTGGCGACGCTCGAGGGCGAGCACCGCATGGTACCCGGGCCACCGCCGCCGCTATCGCGGGACCCGGGCCAGCTCCCACTCTTTGGCGAGAGTGTCCATACCGACCCCATGATGAAAGAACTGGAGTCGCTGGACGTGGATATGCTGACGCCGCTGGAGGCGCTGAATCGTCTGGCCGACTTCAAGCGTCGCGCTGGTGAAAGAAAGGCCGGCCACGGATGAACCCGCGTACCCGCCAGAACGGGTGTGTCGTGGCTAGCTTTTTCGGATGGTGAGACCAGCCCGTTCGGCCCTCGTACTCGCGCTCGCCCTGGTTGCCTGCGAACGAAAGAGCGACGGAACGATGAGACTCATGGACCGCGACGTATCCACGGCAGTGACACCGGCCGAGGAACCGCCCGTGGCCATCAACGCTGTGTCACCGGTCCGATATCCACAGGCGCTGCTGGAGCAGGGGATCGAGGGCCAGGTGCTGCTCCGGCTGTATGTCGACTCGGCCGGCCAGGTGGTCCCCGACTCCGCCCGCATCGCCGAATCGAGCGGCTATCCAGCACTCGATTCCGCCGCGCTGGTGGCGGCGCCCGAGCTTCGGTTCTCTCCCGCGCTACTTCAGGGACACCCGGTCGCCGCGTCCTTTATTCAGCCGGTGCAGTTCCGCGGCCCTCGCGCCCGGCCCAAGAACCCGACGCCATGAACCAACCCCAGCACCTCAAGCCGTATGAATCGGTTCTCGATACGGTCGGCTGGACCCCGCTCATCCACCTCGCGCGGGTGGGCTCCGGCCTTCGCACGCCGATCTACGGCAAGGCCGAGTATGTGAACCCGGGCGGCTCGGTGAAAGACCGGATCGG
>JBDTTD010000277.1:0-3242 GCA_039930805.1 Gemmatimonadales bacterium
TGGAGCAATTGATTCAGAATGAGGGGCTGCTGATCGTCGGAGCGGAATACTCGCTGGAGAGTGGGGTGGTGGAATTCCTCAACGAGAGGGATGGGGCAGCCGGCTCGACTATGGAAGTCGGGTCTTCTTGAGCAGCCTTTCGAATCGCGGCTGCGAACGCACCGGATCGACGCGCGGGTCTACTTTGACATAGCCGATCCAGGCTGATTGCTCGTCATACGCCCGCTCGAGCCAGTCCAAGCCGGCGCCGATATCCCCCAGCGCAATATGAATGACGGCGACGTCATAGGCGGAGACATATCGGGTGATTGACGCCTGTGTCAGACGAGCGAGTATGGCACGCGCATCCCTCTCCCTGCCCGCCCGGGCATAGGCCTGACCCAGAGAGGCAAGGTAGAGCAGGTTTTCCCCGTCCAGTGCCACCGCCCGTTCTGCCTCCAAAATGCCCTCCTGAAATCGGCCCGCTTGTTCGTACGCCCACCCGAGTGCCAGTGAGCGGGGGCGAAATCGGGATCCAGTTCCAGCGCCTTCCGATACTCCACGATCGCTTCCTCGTATTTTCCCCCGAAGTAATACCGCAAGCCCATCCAGGTTTGAATAATGAGTGAGAGGGGATCCAGGTCCCGGGCGATCTCCTCCTGTTGCAGCGCTTCTCCGTGCCGAGCCATCCCCGACAAGAACCCCGCGTACCAGTGGTGCCCGATCGGGTACCTGGGGTTCAGCGCAATGGCCCGACGGTACTCACGCTCGGCGGCGGCCCAATCGTGGTCGAACTCGAAGTGGATGTGTCCCAGCGAGGTGTGAGTTTCGGCCAGCGTACTGTCGAACTCCAGGGCCTTGAGGATCGCGCTCTTGGCCTTCGGAAAGGTCTCCCGTGGCGCCAGGAGACCGTAATACCCCCGGAAAATCCAAACATCGGCAATCCCAACCCAGGCGAGGGAATAGCCCGGGTCCAGGTCCACCGCTTGCTGGAAGTAGTCGAGCGCGGTCTGGATATTCCCTTCCGTGCGCTTGTTCCAGAAGTACCGGCCTTTCAGGTAGAGTGTGTAGGCTTCGTGATTCGCGGTCGGCTGCGCACTCATCCGATCGCGCTCGCCGGCGAGGGTCGTCACTCCAAGTTTCTCAATAACCTTGCCCGCAATGTCCGACTGGACCTCGAAGATGTCATCGATCACCCGGTCGTAAGTCGTAGACCAGAGTTGTCGTTCGTCCTTGGCGCTGACGAGCTCGAGCGTGATGCGGACGTTTCGCGAGCCGGAGTCCTTGCCGGCCCATCGCACACTGCCCACCAGGAGATAGTCGATCCCCAGCTCCCGGCCGATCTCGCGCAGCGTCATGTCGGTGCGGGAGTAGCGCTGCGCGGCTCGACGCGGGACCAGTCCAAGCCCGCTCACCGAGGCCAAGCGGTCGGTGATCTCATCCGTCATGCCGACCGCGAAGTACTCGTCGTCCGCGGGGCCCAGATTCTCGAATGGCAGAACAGCGATCGAGGTTGACCGCTGCCCGCCAATCGAATGTTGAGTCGGGTCCCCACGATACCCAGCCCGCAGAAGCCAGGCACCGAGCAGAATGGTCGCGACGATGCCCCCCAATAGCAGGTTCCGCGCGACACGAGGCCTGGCTGGCCGTCGCCCGCGCCCGCCCTCGTTGCCCACGGCCGTGGCGAAATCGGCGACCGTGGCAAAGCGGTCTGCCGGTGTCCTGGCCAGCGCCCGGCGAACCGTGGCTTCCAGGGCGGGCGACACCGTATCCCGGGTGCTCGAGAGCCCGGGCACCGGTTGGCTCAGCTTTTTGCCCAGGACCGCCGGGGGGCTGGCCCCCCCGAACGGCGGCTCACCAGTCAGCATCTCATACAGCACACAGCCCAATGAATAGGTGTCGCTGCGTCCATCGATATCGTCCTGCCCCATCGCCTGCTCGGGACTCATGTAGGCCAGGGTGCCCACCGCCAGCCCCCTTTCCGTAAGCCGGGTATCACCACCTGCCGCGCCGATGGCCGTCGCCACGCCGAAGTCGGCGACCACCGCGTGTCCTCCCATGAATAGAATGTTCTCCGGCTTGATGTCCCGGTGGACGACGCCAAGGCTGTGGGCGTAGCTGAGGCCGTCAGCGACCTCCTGCACGACTCGAACGGCTTCCTCGATAGGCAGCTGATGCTGGCGGTCCAGCCGGTCGCGGAGGGTTTCTCCTTCGACGTATGGCATGACATAAAACACGAAGCCTTCCGCTTCGCCGGAGTCGTGCAGAGGCAGGATATGGGGATGGGCCAGAACGGCGGCGATCTGGATCTCGCGGAGAAAACGCGCCGGCCCGAGCGCCGCCGCCAGTTCGGGCCTAAGGACCTTGACGGCTACCCGCCGGTCATGCTTGAGATCGTCGGCGAGATAGACCGAGGCCATGCCGCCCCGGCCGATCTCCCGCTGGATGCGGTACCGCGAGGCCAGAGCAGCTCGAAGCCGCTCGAATTGTTCCGCGTGGTCGGGCACGGCGTGCGGCTCCCACTTCAGGGCACCAGTAAGATACTCCTGCCCGGACCCATAAGCCTGACTAGATTTCCCCAATGCCGAAGTCCGCACCCGCGCCTTCCCTGTTTGCTCCCGCCGAGCCGCTCGCGGTACGTCTCCGTCCCCGAAGCCTGGAGGAGCTGGTCGGACAGGAGCACCTGCTGGCCCCGGGGAAGTCCCTGGGAGACGCGATTCGGCGGGGCGATGTGGGCAGCACGATCTTCTGGGGACCGCCCGGCTCGGGCAAGACCACGCTGGCGGGCCTCATCGCGCGTTACACCGAGCGGGAATTCGTGGCTTTCAGCGCGGTAACCGAAGGCGTTCCCCGGGTACGGGAGATCATCAAGGAGGCCGAGCAGCGCCGCACCATCTCGGGGCGAGGTACCATCCTCTTCTGCGACGAGATTCACCGCTTCAACCGGGCGCAGCAGGACGCTTTTCTTCCCCATGTGGAAAACGGCGTGATCACCCTGATCGGCGCCACCACCGAAAACCCCAGTTTCGAGCTCACCTCCGCCCTGCTCTCCCGCTGCCGGGTATACGTGCTGGAGCCGCTTTCCGCCGCCCATGTGACCCTGCTCATCGAACGTGCGCTCAGCGACAGCGAGCGGGGGGTTGGTGCCTTGAAGCTCGTGGCCGACCCGGTCGCGATTTCCCTCCTGGCGGAGCAGGCCGACGGCGACGCCCGCCGGGCGCTCGCGGTGATCGAAGCGGCCGCTCAACAGGTGGGCCCCGGCG
>JBDTTD010000278.1:0-3205 GCA_039930805.1 Gemmatimonadales bacterium
ACTATAGGGCAGCGAACAGGGCGCCCACCAGCATCACGATCCCCACCGCCATTTTCCCCGCCACCGCGGCTGCGCGGCCGAGCACCGCACCCCACCCCGCCTTCACCGAGCCTCCCGATTGCCGCGCGCGGGTGTACTCGAACAGCGCCGCTCCCACGAACGCCCCGATGAACCCGCCGATCACCGACCCGATGACCGGCACCGGCACGCCCAGAATGGCCCCGGCCAGGCCACCCACCAGCGCCCCCCACCCGGCCCGCTTCGACCCGCCGTACCGCTGGGCAAAACGGAACCCTACCCACGCCTCGAACACTTCGGCCAGCAGCGCCAGGGCCAGCATCAGGGCAATGAAGCCCGCACTGAGCGTCTGGAAGTCCGTAATCCAGCCGTAGCCCAGGATGCCGAGCAGGATCACCCAGAGTCCGGGGAGCCCGAGCGGGATGAGCACGAGACCGATGAGGCCGGTGGCAAGGAGGAGGAGAGCGCCGGTGGAGTCGGTGAGCATGGTCTCTAAACTAGCTCGTTTGGCCGGCTAGTCATTGCGAGCGGCCGCAGGCCGCGTGGCAATCCAGTGGATCACGAGCGCTACCCGCTGGATTGCTTCGGGTGCTTCGCACCCTCGCAATGACTGCTGGCTTACTGCATAGCCAATAGCTAATAGCCAATAGCCTTATCCAACGCGCTCCTGACCGCCGCGGACAGGCCGGCCGGGGTGAACGGCTTCTGCACGAAGGTGATGCCGGACTCGATCATGCTTCGCTCCAGCACCGCCTCGTCGGCATACCCCGACATGAAGATGATGCGCGTCTGCGGTCTCGTCACCCCGAGCCGCTCGGCCAGGGTCTTCCCGCTCATGCCGGGCATGGTCGCGTCGGTCAGCAGGGCGTCGATCTGTCCGGCATGAGCACCCGCCAGGTCCAACGCCGCCTCTCCGCTCGCCGCCTCCAGCACTTCATACCCCGACTTCCGAAGTATCTTGGCCGTCAGCCGCCTCACGTCCGCGCGGTCCTCGGCCAGCAGAATAACCCCTCCCTGCCGAGCCGAGCCTCCCACTATGGGCACCTGCACTTCGGGGGCCGCGCACTTCCTGATGCAGGGCAAGTACACCTTGAACGTGGTTCCCTTCCCCGGCTCGGAAGACGCGTAGATGCCGCCGCCGGACTGCTTCACGATGCCATAGACCGTGGCCAGGCCCAGGCCCGTCCCCTTCCCTTCTTCCTTGGTGGTGAAGAAGGGCTCGAAGATCTGCGCCTTGGTGATGGGATCCATGCCATGGCCGGTGTCGGTGACGGCGAGCATGACGTACAGGCCGGGCTCGAGCGTCGAGTCGGTTCCGGCTTGATCGCCGCCGACCTCGATGTTACTGGTCTCGAACCCGAGCGTCCCGCCCTCCGGCATGGCGTCACGCGCGTTGAGCGCCAGGTTCACCAGCACCTGCTCCAGCTGGGCGCGATCGGCATGTACCGCGCCGAGGCCGTCGTAGAGATCGCAGACGACGGTGATGTGGTCGCCCATGAGGCGGTGTAGCATCGACTCCGTCCGCCGCACCACATCGTTGACGTCCACCTCCACCGGCCGGAGCACCTGCCGGCGGCTGAACGCGAGCAGCTGAGCGGTGAGCGCCGCGGCACGCTCACTGGCCTCCTTGATGGCCAGGAGATCGGCCTGGCCGGCCGGTCCCGGCGGCCGGTCCAGCAGCTCATGGACGGCCGCGAGCACCACGGTCAGCAGGTTGTTGAAGTCGTGCGCGATCCCGCCAGCCAGCCGTCCCACGGCCTCCATCTTCTGGGCCTGGAGCAGCTCCTGCTCGGCCTCCCGCAGCGCAGCCTCGGACGCCTTACGGTCGCTGATGTCGCGGAGGATGGCGGTTAAGGTGTGTCCGGCGGGACCCCGGGATTCGCCGAAGGAAACCTCGAGCGGCACTTCATGCCCGTTCCGGTGCAGGCCGGTCAGCTCGATGGCGGCCCAGTCAAGGTGCCGGTTGCCGGTCTCCAGGTAGCGTCCGAACCCTGCCTCGTGCCGGTGCCGGAGGTACTCCGGCAGCAGCATCGTGAGCGATTTTCCGGTGAGCTCCTCGGGACGGTAGCCGAAGATCCGCTCGACGGCCGGGTTCACCACCAGTATCTGACTACCGGTATCGATGGTGATGATGGCATCGGAGGCCGCGTCGGCGATGACCCGGTAGCGCTCGTCGCTCGCCGCCCGGGCCGCGTCCGCCGCATGCCAGTCGCTCAGGTCCAGCACATTGGCCGCTTGCGCCTTGACCCGGCCTTCGGCGTCCATGATTGCGGCCAACTGGACCAGGACCGGAAACCGGGAGCCGTCCTTCCGGAGGTGCCAGCTCTCGAAATCGTAATGACCCTTCTTGATGGCACGCTGCCAGTTGTCGGCGAGCGGTTGGTGGCACTCGGGCGGAAATAGGTTCTCGACCGGCATCTGCCGCATCTCATCGACGGTGTAGCCAATCATCCGGGCAAAGGCGGGGTTGGCCATCTCCACGGTGAGGCCGTCGGCGCTGCCGACCCGGATGCCCCAGGCGGCGTGGGTAAAGACCTCTGCCCAGTTCAGGAAGGTCTCGGCCTCATCCATGGAATTCCCTGATTTTCGAGAGGCACGGGAACGCGGAGGGACTGCTGGGTAACCTATGTCTCGTGAGTGGCAACGTGGATCAGGGGAACCCGGAGGAGATGGGGGGTAGCTCCTAGCTCCTAGCCTTCTCCGTCCTCTCCGTCTTCTGGAACAGCCCCAGGTACTTCCCGTACCCCTCCGCCTCCAGCTGGTCCACCGGAATGAACCTCAGCGACGCCGAGTTCATGCAGTAGCGGAGTCCGGTCGGCTTGGGTCCGTCGTCGAACACGTGGCCCAGGTGGGAATCGGCGTGCGCCGACCGCACCTCGGTCCGGTCCATGGCCAGACGCTTGTCGTCCTTGGTCTGGAGATTGGCGGGCTCGAGCGGCCTGGTAAAGCTGGGCCAGCCAGTGCCCGACTCGAACTTGTCCAGCGAGCTGAACAGCGGCTCGCCCGACACTATGTCTACGTAGATCCCGGCCTCGTGATTGTCCCAGTAGGTGTTGTGGAACGGCCGCTCGGTGCCCTCTTGCTGGGTCACGCTGTATTGCTCCGGGCTGAGCCGGCTCTTGAGCTCGGCATCGCTGGGCTTCTTGAAGGTCACTGGATTCCATCCCTTCGCATGGGTCTGGGTCTG
>JBDTTD010000279.1:0-3151 GCA_039930805.1 Gemmatimonadales bacterium
GCGATCTCCTCGTCGGTGCGGCCGAGCCGGAGCAGCTCCCGCAGATCGAGCCCGGTCTCGCCGTAGAGGCACAGCAGCCAGGTCCCGTCGGCGGTGAGCCGGCCGCGATCGCAGGTGCGACAGAACGGCGCGGTGGTCGAGGCGATCACACCCACGGAGCTTCCATCCGGCAGGACGAATCGCTCGGCGGGGGCCCAATCCGTGTGCTCTACCGGCTCGATCGATCCGTAGTGGCGTGCCAGGCGCTCGAGAATCTCGCGCCGGCTGACCACCTGATCCATCGACCACCCGGTGGCGCCACCCACATCCATATACTCGATGAAGCGCACTTCGACCCCGGCCGACCGCCCGAACTCCACCATGTCGGTGAGCTCATCGTCGTTATATCCCCGGATCACCACGGTATTGAGCTTGACTCCCAACCCGGCGCCGCGGGCCGCGCTGATGCCTTGCAGAATGTCCGCATGCCGGGCACTTCGGGCGAACTCAAGCATCCGGTCCGGCCTCAGGGTATCGAGGCTCACCGTCACCCGGCCCAACCCGGCCGCGCGCAGCTCGGCCGCATGACGAGCCAGGAGAATGCCGTTGGTGGTGAGAGCGAGGTCGTTCAGCGACGGGTGACGGTGCAGCAGGGTCACGAGCGCGGAGAGATCGTGTCGCAGCAGCGGTTCCCCACCGGTGAGGCGGATCTTGTGGACCCCCAGGCCGGCAAAGATGCCGACCAGCCGATCGATCTCCTCGAAGGAGAGGATCGATGCGCGCGGCAGCCAGAGATAGTCTTCTTCGGGCATGCAGTAACGGCAGCGCATGTTGCAGCGGTCGGTGACGGAGATGCGAAGGCTCCGGAGCGGGCGGTTAAGCCGATCGAGGAGCGGGGCAGCGCGGCGGGACAGCTCGATGGCGGCCGTCATGAGGTCCTTCCCCTGACACCCGAAGCAACCTCCAGTTCACTGCCCCGCTGCCCCACTGCCCCGCTGCCCACCCACTCCACCGTTCCGTCCGCGTAGACCTCGCGCTTCCAGATCGGCACCCGGCGCTTCAGCTCCTCGATCACGTGGCGACAAGCGACAAAGGCCTCGTCCCGGTGGGCGGATGCGGCTACTACCGCCACGGCGGCATCGCCGATCTCCAACCGGCCGATGCGATGGCGCAGCGCAATCGCCACCTGCCAGCGCGACTCCGCCTCTGCCACGATCCGGGCACACTCGGCTTCGACCATCGGGCCGTAGGCGGAGTATTCCAGGCGGAGCACCTCGCGTCCGCCATGGTGATTCCGCACCGTACCCAGGAAGGAGGCGATGCCGCCCAGCTCGGGGGACTGAACCGAGGCGAGGAGCTCAGCGGGATCCAGGGGAGACTCGGTCAGGTACACCGTCATCCTCCGGCGAGCGGCGGCAGAACGGCCAGCTCGTCTCCTCCCGCCAACGGCGTATCGGATCTGGCGTGGGTGAGGTTGAGCGCACAGAGCGGCTTGGGGGGTAGACGATCGCCGCCGGGAAGGGCGCGAAGGCGGTCGAGCACGTCGCCGACCGTGGCGGGCGCTTTCAGACTGAGCTCGACCGAATCGAAGCCCAGGGTGTCCGCGTAACTCGCGAAGAGCAGAACGCGCACGGTGAGAGGCGGTGCCACTGTGGTTGGCATACTGAAAGTTACCGCCTAGGGGCGCCTCCAGGAAACCGGTGGCCCTGGGGACAGCAAAAGGTCGCCCTGGGCGTTACCCCGAGCGACCTGGTTTCCAATCCTTGGGTTCTAGCTTCCAGCTCCTTGCCCCAAGCCTACATCCCCTGGGCTGGCTCCGCCTCCGAGGTCTCGTCCGCCACCAGCGCGCGTAACTCTTTGCTGGGCTTGAATACCGGGACGGGACGCGCGGCCACCTCAACCGGATCGCCGGTGCGGGGGTTCCGTGCCATCCGGGTCTTCCGGCGGCGGATCTTGAAGGTGCCGAATCCGCGCACCTCGATGTTGTGCTGCTGTTTGAGGGCTTCCTTGACTGCCTCCAGGAACGCGTCCACCACTCGGGCGCAGTCCTTCTTGGAGATCATGGGGCCCGCCGTGCGGGCGATGGAGGCTGTTACCTGTTCGACGAGATCGGCCTTGGTCATGCATCCCCCAGAAGGGTTACAGACAATGGAGCGTAGCAGGGGCCTCCCATGGCCCGATACTATGAGCTTAACCCTTGTCTGTCAAGGGCTTGGGGCTTTTGAGGCTCTTCCCACTCCGAGCGAGGCCATGAATTCGGCGAAGTGGGGAAGCGCATCGTGGGGGCCCGGCGCGGCCTCGGGATGATACTGCACTGCGAAGAGTGGGAGCTCGCGGTGGCGAATCCCCTCGATGGTCCCATCGTTCAGATTGAGGTGGGTCACCTCGAGTGCCGGCGCTCCAGGAACTCCGGCCGCGTCGCCAACCACAGCAAAACCATGGTTTTGGGTGGTGATCAGCACCTGGTCGGTTCGCACGTCCTGAACCGGGTGATTTCCGCCTCGATGGCCGTAGGGCAATTTCGCCGTCGCGCCGCCGTAGGCCAGTCCCACCAGCTGGTGGCCGAGGCAGATCCCGAAAGTAGGGAGACCAGCCCCGGAGAGCTGGCGAATGGAGTCGAGCGCGTACCCGACCGCGGCCGGATCCCCCGGGCCATTGGAAAGAAAGAGACCGTCCGGCTTTAGCTGACGTACTTCTGCCACGGATGTAGTCGAGGGCACCACGGTGACCCGGCAGCCCGCCTGGAGCAGCATCCGGACAATGTTGCGCTTCATGCCGAAGTCGTACGCCACCACATGGGGCCCGTCGCCCTCACTGTGGCGTTGGCCGACGGTGGCTCGCGAGGCCAGGTCCAGACCCTCCATCGAAGGTGACGCCAGCAGCTCCGCGGTCAGCTCATTGGTCGGCTCCATCCCCTGAGCAATCACGCCCCGCATGGCGCCGCGCTCCCTGAGGTGCCGGGTCAGCCGGCGGGTGTCGATCCCTTCCAGGACGGGCACTCCGGCCGCGCCCAGCCATTCGTCCAGGGTCTGGGTGGAGCGCCAGTTGGATGGGTGCCGCGAGAGCTCCCGCACCACCACACCGCTGACCTGAGGGTGATCGGATTCGGAATCCTCCGGGTTGATCCCGTAGTTCCCGATCATCGGCGCCGTCATGACGACGATCTGACCCA
>JBDTTD010000280.1:0-3108 GCA_039930805.1 Gemmatimonadales bacterium
CCGTGGCTGTTCGTGGTGTTCGTGACCGTGGTGATCACCGGCGCCAGCAACGCGGTCAACCTTACCGACGGCCTCGATGGCCTGGCCACCGGCCTTGCGGGCATAGCCGCGGCCGCGTTTGCCGTATTCGCCTATCTGTTTGGCCGGGTGGATGTCACCACTTACCTCAACGTCTTCTACCTTCCCGGAGCCGGGGAGCTGGCCGTCTTCTGCGCGGCCCTTATGGGTGCCACGATCGGCTTTCTCTGGTTCAATGCGCATCCAGCCGCTGTCTTCATGGGCGACACCGGCAGCCTTGCGATCGGGGGCGCGCTCGGGACCGTGGCGATCCTGCTCAAGGCTGAGTTCCTCCTGCTGCTCATCGGTGGAGTCTTCGCGGCGGAGGCCATCTCGGTGCTGCTGCAGACCGGCACGTACAAGTGGTTCAAGCGCACCCGGGGGAAAGAGTACGCCGACGCCCACCGGGTCTTCCGAATGGCTCCCCTCCACCACCACTTCGAAAAGCTCGGGTGGGCTGAAACCACAGTGGTCACCCGTTTTTATATCCTCGGGCTGCTGTGCGCGCTGGTGGCTCTCTCCACCCTCAAGGTGCGATGACGGCGGCGACGGCCGGGGGCGGTCTCTTCGAGCGCTGGCGTGTCAGCGGCAGGGAAGTGGCGGTAGTCGGGTTGGGAAAGAGCGGCGTGTCTGCGACGCTGCTGCTCCGTTCCCTGGCCATTCCCGTGTACGCCTCCGACAGCGGAACGGGACCGGTGTTCGACGGCTGGGCGCACACCCTGCGAGAGGCCGGTGCGGTGGTCCAGACCGGCGGACACGACCTCGAACGGATCGCCCGCTCGGTAGCGGTGGTGGTTGCACCGGGAGTACCGCCCGATGTGCCGGCCCTCGAGGCCGCGCGCCGCGCCGGTCTCGACATTCATGCCGAGATCGACATCGGCTTCGTCGCTCTGCGTGGGACCCACTGCATCGGCATCACCGGGACCAACGGAAAGACGACCACCACGTCGCTGATCGCCCATGTGCTGGTCAGCGCCGGGGTGAGGGCCGAGACCGCCGGGAACATCGGATGTCCGCTGTGTGAGGTTGCCCGGTCGAGCAACCGGCCGGACTGGCTGGCCCTGGAGCTCTCGTCCTTTCAGCTGCATGACGCACCGAACCTCAGGCCGGCTATAGGAGTGCTGACCAACCTCGCGCCCAACCATCTGGACCGCTACAGCACGCTCGATCAGTATTATGGCGACAAGGCGTTGCTCTTCCGTAACGCGGATTCCGCTTCCTTCTGGGTAACCAATGCGGATGACCCCGCAGTCGAGGAGATGACGCGTTCACTACCCGGGACCAGGGCTCGATTCTCGATCCAGCGCCGAGCCGATGCCTGGTATGACCGCCGCGGCCGACGACTGATGCTTGGCGACGGGGCGGTCCTGTCCCGCAGCGAGCTTCCCCTGCTGGGCGACCACAATGTGGCCAATGCACTGGCCGCGGTGCTGGTCGCCGCCCGCACGGGCTGCCCCACGGATCGTATCGCCGAAGGGCTGCGCTCATTCCGGGCCATCCCGCACCGGGTCGAGCCCGTACGTGAGGTGAATGGGGTTCTCTGGATCAACGATTCGAAGTCCACCAACATCACCTCGACCGAGGTCGCTGTGGCAGCGCTCGACCGTCGGTTTGTTCTCCTGTTAGGTGGGCGGCACAAGGGCGAACCCTACACCCGGCTGGCACAACCGCTCCAGGATCGGTGCCGCGCCGTGGTAGCCTATGGCGAGGCGGGTCCCCTGATCGTGAAGGATCTGAGCCCGAGTCTCAACGTGGTGCCCGCCGGCAGCTTCGCGGACGTGCTCACGGTGGCTGGTGAGCTGGCGCAGCCGGGCGACGCCGTGCTGCTGTCGCCCGCCTGCTCCAGCTACGACATGTTTCGGAACTATGAAGAGCGGGGGGACCGCTTCCGTGCCGCGGTGGAGGCACTTTGAGGCCCCGGCCCGTTCGCCACCCCGGCGAGATGAGGTGGGAAACGCGGCTCCTCGGCATGGTCACCGCCGTCCTCGTGGTGTTCGGCATTGCGGCAACCTATGGCGCCGCCAGCCTGGTGACGCTGCAAGGACAGAACGCGGGGTTCGGCTTCGCGCTGCGCCAGCTCTCCGGGGCCGCCATGGGAGGGATCCTGCTTCTCCTGGCCTCGCGACTCGATTATCACCGATGGCGCCAGCTCGCGTGGCCACTCCTTCTGCTTACCCTGGCCCTTCTGCTCATCCCGCTCCTTCCATTCACGCTGGCGATCGCTCCGCCGGTGAACGGGGCACGGCGCTGGCTCGACTTTGGTCTGGTCAACTTCCAGCCCTCCGAGCTGGCGCGGATGGTGGTGGTGATCTGGTGCGCCATGCTGGCCGCGAAGAAGGGCCTCCAGGTCCGCGAGTTCAAGAAGGGCGTGCTGCCGTTCATGCTGGTTCTGGGGCTCGTTTCCGTCCTGATTCTCCTCGAGCCCAACCTCTCGATGGCTACGCTGGTGGCGCTGCTGGGAGGACTGGTGCTCTTCACCTCGGGAGCGAAGATCGGTCACTTTCTGCTCCTGAGCGGGGCCGGGATGATCCTGGTCTTTCACCAGATCCGTGACGCGCAGTATCGCCTGGCTCGGCTGCTGACGTTTATGAATCCGGGCGACGCGACCAGCGATGCCGGGTTTCAGATCAAACAGTCGCTGGTGGGCATCGGATCGGGGCAGATCTTCGGGGTGGGATTCGGCGAGGGGCAGCAGAAGCTGGGCTATCTGCCATATGCCTACTCCGATTTCCTGTTCAGCACCATCGGCGAGGAGTGGGGATTTCTCGGCGTGCTGGTGGTCGTGGCGCTGTTCTCGCTGTTTTGCTGGCTGGGGTTCCGCATCGCCAAGACTTCCACCGATCCCTTCGGACAGTATCTCGCCGTAGGACTGACCGCGACCATCGGACTCACCGCATTCATGCACATGGCGGTCTCGCTGGGCCTGATGCCCACCACGGGGCTGACGCTCCCCTTCATGTCATATGGGCGGTCCAGTCAGGTCATCTCACTGCTGGGCACCGGGATCCTCATCAACATTGGGCGGCTGCGAGGCAGCCCGCGTGGAGCGGT
>JBDTTD010000281.1:0-3095 GCA_039930805.1 Gemmatimonadales bacterium
TGGACATCGCCACGACCCGGTACGCCACGGCCTCCGCACCGCAGAGCGACCCGCTCCAGGCACGGGTGGCATTGGCCCGGCTGGACGCGGAGGATGCGGATCTCGCCGAGCAGCAGGCAAAGGTGGGAGCCCAGCTCAAGGCGCTCCGGGCCGTCAGGGGCCCGGAGAGACTGACGCTGGAGCTCATTCGACTCGACGCCGTACCACCAGTCGTGCACGAGGCACCGGGGGGCGGGGCTCACATGGCGGACTCCATTCCGGCCCACCCCCGGCTGGCCGCCCGCCGCGCCACGCTCGAGGCCGCCGAGCGCACCGTGCGGGTGGAACAGCTGGGCGGTCGCCCGGACTTCAGCATCACGACGCGATACGGTGCCCGTCCGCTCGGCTCCGATTTCTTCTCGGCCTTCCTGGGCATAAGGGTCCCGCTCTGGGCCGGCCGGAAGCAAAGCCGGTTGGCGGATGCAGCACGGGCCGACGCCGACGCCGCTCGGGCGGCCCTGGCCGAGGAAACCGCGCAGCTCGATGCCGAACTGCAAACCGTGCACGCTGGGGTGGTGAGCGGCGAGACTCGTCTCCGATTGCTGACGCTCCAGGTGGTTCCCTCGGCCCGAGCAACCGTGGAGGCCGTACTGCGCAGTTACCGGGTTGGCCAGGCCCCGTTCCTCAACGTGCTCGCCGCCGAAGACTCCCTCTATCGGGCCGAGCTGGAGGCCGTAATGGTGGCGGCCGAACACTTCACCCACCTCGTCATGCTGGAGCAGTTGATGCTCACGGAGGCTGCGCAATGACCCGAATCTGGATCGCGGTGCTCCTGAGCTTGGGCATCGCTGCCTGCGGCAACAAAGAAAAGCCAGGCCGGCCCGCAGCTACCAAGGGTGAAGCCATGAAGGGGATGGAGGGTATGAGCGGGATGGGGGCAATGGAGGGGATGGAGAGCGAAGCGGGTGATAGCTCGGGCGCAACAGCAGCCGGGGTACCGGTAGATCGGGCGTCGGCCGACCGGCTCGGGATCACCTTTGCTCGCGCCGCCATTCGACCACTCGGCCGAGAAACTCGTGTGGTGGGCACACTCGGCTACGCCGAACCACGCCGGCAGTACGTCAACGCCAGGGTCATGGGGTGGGTCGATCGGCTCTATGCCGACTACATGGGAAAGCCGGTGCGGAAGGGCGATCCGCTCCTGGCGCTCTACTCCCCCGAGCTGGTCAGCGCCCAGGAGGAATACCTCTCGGCCCGGCGACTGGGCGACCAGTCGCTCACTGTCGCGGCCAAACGTCGCCTCCAACTGTGGAACATACCGGAGGACCAGATCGATTCGCTGGAGCGCACCGGTGAGGCCCGGCGCACCATTGTGCTCCGCTCGCCCATGAACGGGGAGATCGCCGAGAAGATGGTCACCGAGGGGCAAGCCGTCCAGGCGGGTGACAATCTCTTTTTGATTGCGGATCGGAGCCTGCTCTGGGTGGACCTGGCGGTGTTCGAAATGGATGCGAGGTCCGTCCGGGTCGGCTCCGTGGTGGAGATCAAAGTTGACGCCATCCCGGGGAAGACCTACCCCGGTCGCGTCACCTTCATCCATCCTACCGTGGACGAAAAGACCCGTACCATCACGGCCCGGGCTGAGGTCTTGAACAACGATGGAGCGCTGCGCCCGGGCATGTACGCCACGGTCACGGTCCGGGCTCTCACGGCCAAGGCGCTCACGGTGCCGACTCAGGCCGTGCTTCCGACCGGCACCCAGAATCTGGTTTTCGTCAATCGCGGAGACGGCCGATTCGTGCCGCGTGCTGTCGAGGTCGGACTTCGGGGCGACTCGCTGGTTGAGGTGGTTCGTGGGCTCAAGTCTGGGGATGAGGTGGTCGCCTCGGCGGCCTATCTGATCGACTCGGAATCGAACCTGGCCGCGGCAATGCAAGGTCTGATGCTCCAGATGGGTATGGGGCTCGATATGGGGGGGATGGCAGGTGGACAGGGGGGCAGCGGGGCGGCTGCCCCCAGGGCGGGTGGGCAGGACATGCAAGGGATGAAGATGGGCGAGGAGGGCAAGCGATGATCGC
The DNA here is from genome assembly GCA_039930805.1 of Gemmatimonadales bacterium. Taxonomy (GTDB): domain Bacteria; phylum Gemmatimonadota; class Gemmatimonadetes; order Gemmatimonadales; family GWC2-71-9; genus CAVVWJ01. Next base: position 2,058 of record JBDTTD010000281.1, read on the forward strand.
TCGAGTGATCGCCTGGTCGATCTCGCGACGCGGGCTCGTGGTCGCCTTCGCGTTGGCGCTGTTGGTCGTGGGCGGACTCTACGTCCGATCCATGCCGGTTGACGCGATCCCCGACCTCTCTGACGTACAGGTCATCGTCTACACCGACTACCCCGGCCAGGCGCCCCAGGTGGTGGAGAATCAGGTCACCTATCCCCTGGTAACGGCACTCCTGGGAGTACCCCGGGCCAAGGTGGTGCGGGGTCAGTCCATGTTCAGCTCCTCCTTCGTGTACGTGATCTTCAATGAGGGGACCGACCTGTATTGGGCGCGTTCCCGGGTACTGGAACGGCTGAATACCGTCCAGTCCAAGTTGCCCCCTGGGGCGAAAACCGAGCTGGGCCCGGATGCGACCGGCGTCGGATGGGTGTACCAGTATGCGCTCGAGGGGCCCTCCTATAATCCGGCTCAGCTCCGCACCATCCAGGACTTCCAGGTACGCTATGCGCTCCAGGGCATTCCCGGGGTCGCCGAGGTGGCGAGCATTGGGGGGTATGTCCAGCAGTACCAGGTACTCCTCGATCCGGGCCGGCTAAGGGCGTTTGGGATTACGGCCCAACAGATCGTCGCAGCGGTGCGCGGAGCAAACCAGGATGTGGGGGCCCGGACGGTCGAAGTGGCGGGCAGCGACTATGCGATCCGCGGAGAAGGCTACTTCCGGGGGGTCGATGACATCGCGGCGGTTGCCTTAGGCGCGGGCAGCGGTGGACGACCCATCCGGGTCGGCGATGTGGCCCAGGTGACCATCGGGCCGGATCTCCGTGCCGGTATCGCGGAGCGGAATGGCCGGGGCGAGGCAGTAGGTGGCATCGTAGTGATGCGGGAGGGCGGAAACGCCCTCGATGTGGTGGACCGGGTCAAGGCGAGGCTCGCCGAGCTGGCGCCGTCGCTGCCACCGGGTGTGCGAGTGGTGACGACCTACGACCGGACCGATCTGATTCACCGCTCCATCAAGACGCTTCTTCGTACCCTGATCGAGGAATCGATCATCGTGGGCCT
>JBDTTD010000282.1:0-2968 GCA_039930805.1 Gemmatimonadales bacterium
ACTCCGGCTGCCTCGACATCGTTGCCCGCCACTCGGGCGATGCCTTCCTGCCATCAGCCGAGGTCGATACCGGTGGTTTCCAGGAGGGCGGCCGCCAGAGGCTGATAGTGGTCACGGCCAGCCAGACCGAGGCTGAGCAGGGGGTCGCTGGCGTCGGCCTCGATCTGGGGCGCCAGCATTCCACCCGCAGCCTGCCAGGCTTGCCCAATGCGACCGCCCCGTTCCAGGATCACCACCTTGCGGCCGGCCGCGGTGAACTCCCGCGCGCACGCGGCCCCGACGGCGCCACCGCCGATTACGATTACGTCGTAGCTGGGCGTCACCTGGGCCGGATGAAACTATTTGAAACGTCCGGGCGTACTGCGGCCTGACCCGCTCTCACGAGGAAACGAGAATGTTGCGGAACCTGTTTGGATTTGCGGTGCTGGCGGTGGTGACGATCTTCCTGCTGAAGGTCATCTTCACCCTCTTTGGTCTGGTTCTGGGCTTGCTGGGGGCTGCGCTGTGGTTTGCCTTCGTGGGCTTCATGATCTATCTGGTCCTGAAGGTCTTTGCCCCGGACACCGCGGCTCGAGTGCGGGAGATGATTGCGGGAGAGCGGTGAGTATCTAGCCGGTGGATGGTCTTAGCCGGTGGATGGTCTAAGGTCTAGGGGTCTAGGGGTCTAGGGGTCTAGAGTCTGGACCTTTTTCTCCTCCATCCTTTCCAAGACTCCCCACACCAGCAACGGAATCAGAATCTCGTGGTGGCCGGTGAGCATGAAGCCCGCGCCACCGGCTCGGGTGGGCCGCTGCACCACGTTCACCCGCGGCCGGTAGTGCCGCTGCATGTCGAAGTCGGCCGCGGTGAAGTGAGTGGGTTTCCCGCCCTCGAGATTCCGCGCGATCGTCAGTGCCTTGAGGAAGACCTCCGGCATCAACACGGCGCTCCCCAGATTGAGCACCACGCCGCCTTGATGCAGATCGGGAATCGAGGCGGCGAGCCGGCGGAAGTCGCGGTGGCTGGTTGCCCCTACCGCGGCGCCGTCGGCGGTGGGATGCTGATGGATGATCTCCGCGCCGATGGCGGCATGGACGGTAACCGGGACATCGTGCTCCTGGGCGGAGAGGAGGATGGACGCCCCGGCTCCGGGAAGGTTCTTGCGCCTGGCCAGCGCCCGGGAGAGCCCCTCACCCATCCCCTGCTCGGCGCGCGCCGCGGCACCGATCGCGGCGTTCATCTCGGCCCCGGTCTCCTCGGCCATCCCGAAGCTGCCGTCCGTCAGACCAGCCTCCACGTCCTCGCTCGTCCCCCCGAAGGCCGCCAGCTCGAAGTCGTGAATCGCCGCGGCACCGTTCATCGCCACGTGGGTGACGATCCCCCGGGCCAGCCAGGCATTGATGAGCGGACCCAGCCCCACCTTCACGACGTGCCCGCCCAGGAGGAGTATCACGGCCCGGCGTTCGCGCGAGGCGGCGGCAACTGACTGGATGACCTGGCGGAGATCGTGGGCGGCCAGGATGTCTGGCAGGCTATCGAGGAAAGCGGAGAAGGAGTGGTCGGTTCCGGGCGGGGAGGCCAGCAGTCGCTGGTCGACCTTGTTCCGCCGCCCGGCGACCGGAATGGTCGTGAGGCGGCTCAGGTCGGCCTCGCGATAGGGCACGATCAACGACTCATGGCCGAGGTGGTCGTGCCAGGCAGAACCATGTCCTTGAGCCGGAGGGTGATGGTACCAAAGGGAAACTTGGTGCGGATCTGCACCGGCAGCCGGCGAGCGTCGTCGGTCAGCCAGATGCGGGTCTCCGATCGCTTGGAGAAGAGCCCCCGGGTGTCGATCGTGGGATGGAGCACCAGACAGGGCACTTTGCTTCCGTCGGGCAGCTCCAGCTTCTCTCGCTTCAGGACCTCGATGGTGACCGGGTTCTTCTCCTTCCGAAAGTACCGATCGTAGGAGTATTTCCGCCCCACCTCGAGCGGGGTTACCCGGACAAAATAGAAGAACGCGGCGTCGTCGAGCGGTTCGGCGGGGGTGGCCCAGGTGGTATCCCGGCCATGCTCGCGGTAGAACCCTGAATCGGGATAGATCTCGTAGCGGCGATCGGTGGACTTGCCGTTCTCCTCGAAGTCCTGCACGAACCGGCGGGAGCGCAGATCGTGGATGCCCACCCAGGACTCCAGCACGTCGTCGAGGGAGTAGAAGGCGGTTTTGCCCTTGAGCCTGAAACGAAGACGGAGGCTCTCGTGCCCCCGCACGGTGTCCATCGAGGCAACCTCCAGCGTTGCCGAGCCCAGGGTGAGCATTCCCAGCTTGGCGCTGTAACTGAGCTTCTCACCGACGACAAAGGGGTAGTCGAGAGGGGCCGGCGCGGGCGGCGCGGGAGCGGCAGCCTGCAGGAGGACTATCGCAAGCTTGAGGCTGGTCACGATGAGGCGACCTCCGCCTGGCGCGAGGGTTCGCGGCTGGTGCTCGGCTCCGCGGCGCGGGCAGGGGGCGGCAGGTGGCTCAGCGGACCGCGGGATCGCCAGACGTTGAGCATGGGTGCCCAGGAGCCGGCCCGGCTCTCCCGCTGCCGGAGATCACGGCGCTCCACGGCCGCGATGGTCTCCACCCGACGAGCATGGCGTGAGGCACGACCATACAGCTCGGCGTTGGCGGCCCAGCCTTGGGTGGTGAGGAGCGGTCCGGGCGCGCCGCGGAAGGCATTTCGCAGGGTCACGAGACGGAAGACCGCATACCCGGAGACCACGTCGGTCACACCCGGTACCGAAACGGCTCCCCGAAGCAGATGGGGCGCAAGCCGGCGGATCCAGCGCCGGACGCGGGACGGTTCTCCCTCCAGCTTGCTCTGAGCAATCACGATGTCGGCACCGCTTTCAATCCGGCGCACCAGGTCGGGGATGAAGCTGGGGCCATGGGCAAAATCGGCATGCATGAGGATGGCACAGTCCCGCTTGGGGCGGTCGGTGCGATCCACGGCCAGGCGCAGCA
>JBDTTD010000283.1:0-2947 GCA_039930805.1 Gemmatimonadales bacterium
CGAGCACGAGGCCCGATGCGAGGTACGAGGAGCTGATTGCCTTTACCGGCGGCCTTGGCCGGGAAAGCCTCGACCCCCTTCTCGTGCATCGCGTCCATTGGTGGGCCGCCCGGAACCTATTCGGTTGGGCCTGTGGTCCCCATCGGGGCGGCCCCGACCTCGAAGCAGCAGCTCGGCCGACCAGTGCGGACGCAGCACGAGCCATCGACGGCCGGGACACCCTGGTTTGGGTCAGCACCACGTGTGCCCTCTGCCACTCGACAGTCAACAACTCCTTCGCGCCGGGAATCGGGTCGCGGCTGGACGGGTGGCCCAATTCGGATCTCAACCCGGGTGCGATCCTCGCACTCTCACCGGCGCTCTCTGACGCTCAGAAGGCGGTGTACAACTCGTGGGGTCCGGGCAGGTATGACCCTCGCTTCAACTTCGACGGCGTGAACGGGCCGGTCGTCATTCCGCCGGCCTATGGCCTGCTCGGCGTGAACAGCATCACCTACACCGGCGACGGAGCGGACATCGCCTACTGGAACCGCTACGTCGGCGTCACCCAGATGCACGGGCACGGCACGTGCACGGATTCGCGCACCGGAGTGGCGATACAGAATCCACCCGACCAGATCGCATCCAAGCTCGAGGCGCTGCAAGCGTACCAGCTCAGCCTGGAGTCGCCGGCACCGCCCGCGGGAAGCTTCGACGCTGCGGCGGCCCAGCGCGGCCGTGCGGTCTTTCAGGGCGTGGGGCGTTGCGCGACCTGTCACGAGGGGACCCTGCTCACCGATGCGAACACCCGGCTTCACGACCCGGCCGAAGTGGTCAGCGAGCCGGAGCCGAATGGAGTGCAGAGCTTCGCCTCCCGCAGCGCCACCGGGAAATACCGCACCACGCCACTGCGGGGACTCCTGCGGCACCCGCCCTACTTTCACAACGGGATCGCGGCGACGCTGGATGCGGTCGTCGAGCTCTACGATACGAGGAAGGGCCTCAATCTTACGGCACAGCAGAAGGCCGATCTGGTCGAGTATCTGAAGTCGCGCTGAGTTCGGCTGGGGGCGAGGGAGCCGAGGTTTCATTTTCTATGGCCGCGCGATAGGCATGGAACCCCGGCTTCGGCTCCCTTGGTCCGGTGCAGCCGGGGTCGGAGCATTTCACAATCCCGTAGTAGGCCTCGTCCCTCGGGCCGAAAGCCAGTTCGTCGTAGAGCTCATAAATGAAAAGCGCCCTGACTCGCGGGATGGCCAGGAGCTCGCGGGCGAACCAGGCGATCCACTCGGCCTGTCCCGCCGGATCATTCAATGAATCCTCGGTGTTCCTCCGATTGGCCTCCGTCACCCACACTTCCTTGCCTGGATCGGGCAGATGGGGCAGCACTTCCGCCGCAAAGCTGCCCATCTCCGAGTACCAGTGGTACCCGTACACATCGAAGGGAACACCTCCCCGGTGCAGTGCCTCGAAGTAGGCGTAGTGTCGCCAGCCCGCGTCTATGATCACCTTGGTACCGGGCGACCCGAGGTGGATGCCTTCCGTCATTCCCCGCAGAAACCAGGTTGTCTTGCTCAGTAAGGTGTCTACGTACTGGTCGAGCGAAGAGCCTTCCTGGTAGTTGCGCCTGGCCGGATGCGCGGTTGAGTCTACGGTAAACTTGAGCACCTGGTTGTCGAGCTCGTTCCCGGCCTCCACGTGGGTGAACCGTCCCTGGTAACGCGAGCCGAAGTTGAACCCGATGGTATATCCCCGGCGGTAGTTGACGGAGTCCGGCGCGGCCCAGTCAGGTTGAGTCACCAGCACTGGAAGGATCTCGATGCCCCGAACGGCCGCGGCGGCGACGATCCCTCCGAACCCGGGATGTACCCTGCCGGCTGAGTCAGGGCCCACGTCGACTCGGTAGTGAGTGGCTCCCAGGCTGTCCAGATAATCGAGCTGCCGGGCGAGTCCCTCCCCGGAGTCCGCGTAGGCGGCCTGTTTGCCCGGGTGACCCTGCACACCCCAGACGAAGCCGCTGGTCTTGATCGCTGCCTGGAATCGCGGTGGGGCGGAAAGCGTGTCCCGGTTACCGGGCGCGCAACCCGCCACGGTGCCCAGTGCCATTACGACCAGGGGTACTGCAAGCCGGCGGACGCACCGGGGGCCTCGGTCTGCCATGGGGCACACCTTCCTGCTGGGAGGAGCTGTGGGGGGCCTATAAGCTAGTCAGGTCGCGAAGACTGATGTACTCTCCGCTCATGCAACTCCTCATCACCGGCACTGGAGCCGGCGTCGGCAAGACCTGGGTGGGACTGGCGCTGGCACTCGCGCTCCGGAGCGCTGGGAAGCAAGTGGTTGCCGTCAAGCCGGTAGAGACGGGCTGCTACGGCCCGGCGGGCGAGCGGGAGGACGGGGTGCTTCTGGCGCGGGCCACCGGACAGAGCCAGCCTACCCACGCGATCTTTCGTCTGCCGGACAACGTGCCGCCCACCCTGTCGAGCGATCGCTCCGGCATCACGATCGACTTCGACGCACTGGTACTCAAGATCGAGCGCTGCGGGGAGAACGCTGAATTTCTTCTGATCGAGGGCGCCGGTGGCCTGCTCGAGCCGGTCACCTGGGAGTGGAACATGGTGGACGTGGCGCGGGCCCTGGGCGCCTGCGCCCTGGTGGTGGCAGTAGACCGGCTTGGAACTATCAGTCAGACTCTGTTGACGCTGAGCGCTCTGGAGCTTGCCGGCGTTCCCTGCGCCGGTGTCGTGCTGACGACGCCCGAGACGCCCGACCAATCCACCGGAACCAACGCGGCGGCGATTGCCCGCCTCTCCGGCCTCGACCGGGTAGTGGCGGCACCGCGAACTGCCTATCCGGACCGGAGCGAGGGGATGAGTACCGTGGTGGGTTGGCTAAGCAGGATGCACGCTCCCCTGTAGGCTGTGGGCTATTGGCTATGGCGGACGGGCGGACGGGCGGACGGGCGGACGGG
>JBDTTD010000284.1:0-2944 GCA_039930805.1 Gemmatimonadales bacterium
CGGCGTGCTCCACAATATTCTGGCAGGCCTCCGAAAGCGCCATACTGAATCGCAGAGTGGCTTTCATTTCGAGGCCCAGCTCGCCGTGGAGGATGCGGGACGCTCCTTCGGAGATCTTGTGCACGACCCCGTGGACATCCTCCGAGGCGCGAACCGGGGTGACATCGAGCAACACGTCCGACGGGCCGGTGGCCCCGCCCCGGGGCACCTTGCCGTGGAGCTCGAACAGCTCCGCGGCCTGGGTAAAGAAACCGGCCCGCGCCCAGTAGCGCTTCACTTCGTCGCTGGTCGGGACGGTGAGCAGCGGCTTCTCCCGCTTCGCCTCGGCCAGCGCCTGTCCGGCCGTCAGGATTCCAATCAGCCCGTAGGGAGAGGCCCACTGCGTGGCGCGGGCATCGATCAGCACCTTCTCCGCTGGGGGCCATTCGCCGAATCCGGCGGCAAAAGTATCGAAGTTGCGGTCGTCGAAATGGGTAGGAACCTCGATGACCCTGGTCATGGCGTCACCAGCTCACCGCGAAGGTGGCTTACCAGGCCACTCGCACCACGGAAGCCGGCATTGCGCGCGCCCAGAGCGCTGGCGTAGCGGAGTGCGGCTTCGACCGAATCCCCGGACAGGAGCCGTGCAAACGCGGCCGCGCCGAATACATCGCCGCAGCCGGTGGGGTCGATCGTCTCGATCAAGGGAGCGGGAATCAATGCGGTGCGCACCGATAGTACCGCAGCGGCGCGGCGGGGCAGGCTCGTGCTTGGCGGGTGCCCGCCCCGCTGCCCCGCCAGCCCGTCAAACCCGGGCGCCGCCACGTACGCCACTCCCCGGGGGCCGAGCGTCACAGTGAGTAGGGAAACGCCGGCCGCGAGCACCTGGGCCGACAACGAAAGCGGATCGGGCGACAGCTGATTCATCTCGTCCTCATTCAGCTGAACCAGATCGAAGCAGCCAAACCACTCGGCCGCATGGGGAAGGGGCTGGAGCACCCGCATGCCATCCTGCTGCATGCCGAGAAAGAGACTGTGAAAGTCGGCGTAGATCGGGCCCTGGAACCCCTGTCGTAGCGCCTGCGCGGTGCCCAGAGACATCTCGAATCCCGAGATGAAGTTGAGGTAGATGGCGTCGAGGTCGCGCACCATCGGACCCAGCTCGGCCCAGGTCCAGCCGGGTACACCACCTGCCATGCGCTCACAGCGTCGTTCGCTCGATTGATAGTGGAGCACGACCCGGTTGTTGGGCGCGGTGACTTCGACGCAGCGGCCGCCGGGAGTGAGATGGGACAAACCATTCAAGAGCTGGTGTGCCTCGCGGCTCAAGTCCCGCCCGACCTTGATCAGCGGCACGATCTGCCAGTCCGGCGGCAGGCTGGCGTCCAGCCCGGCCAGGGCATAGGCGATCCCGCCCCATTCCTCGATTGGCGGCGCAAGCGGGTCCCGGCCGTGGATAAGGTCCCAGACCAGGGACCCCATAATTCCGATCTTAGGCATGCGAGGCCGCGGGGCGACGGTCCGGCTGCCCCGCTTGCTCGAGAAACGTCTTGGCGGCTCCGTATACCCCGGCGGTTCCGGTCAGCTCACAGGGCACGATGCGGCACACTTCCACCGCTGGCTTGAAGGCGCGGCGGGCAACCTCCCGCCGGAGGGGAAGAAACAGATGGTCGCCGGCCAGCGTCACCCCGCCGCAGACGACGACTGCCTCGGGATTGAACACGTTCACCAGGTTGGCGATCCCGATGCCGAGAAACTTGGCGGTATCGTTGACCACCTGAGTGGCGATCTCGTCCCCGTCGTGCGCGGCCTGATAGACCGTCTGGGCGGTGACTTTCTTCAAGTCTCCACCGACATAGCTGGTCAGGCTGCTCTCCGCCCCTGCCCGGATCTCCTCGCAGGCACGCAGCGCGATGTTCGGTCCCGAGGCGTAGGCCTCGAGGCAGCCATAGTTGCCGCATTTGCAGCGGCGACCCTCGGTATCGATGGTGGTGTGGCCGATCTCGCCGGCACAATCGGACGCCCCGTGGTAGAGCTTGCCGTCGAGGATGATTCCTCCGCCGATGCCGGTGCCGATCGTGATCCCGATGGCGTTTCGCGTGCCCCGTGCCGCTCCCATCCACCATTCCCCCAGCACCGCGCAGTTGGCATCGTTGTCCAGCGCCGCCGGAAGCTTCAGCCGGTCGTGAATGATCTGGCGAAGCGGGAGATTGACCCAGCCCAGGTTCGGCGTCAGGAGCACCACGCCGCTCTTGGTGTCGAGCGGCCCCGGTGCTCCCACGCCCACGCCCATGATCTCGGCGCTGGGGTCTTCCCGCTTGGTCAGCTCGATGGTTCGCTTGGCCAGGGCGATCAGCCGGTCGAGCACATCGCGCTCTCCGGCTTCCGCGCCGGTCGGCTCGCTACCGAGCGCGCGCAGGACCGAGCCGTCTTCGGCGACGCTGCCGACGACCAGGTTCGTGCCACCGATGTCAATTCCGAGGACAAATCGCACCGGACTCCTCCACACTGGTGATGGCGGCCAGCGCCGCGGCTACGGTTTCCGCTGTCAGGTCGCGCATGCAGCGATGGTGACCCAGCGGGCAGACCCGCGGCCCATGGCTGGAGCAGGGCCGGCAGGCGAGCCCCTCCCAACCGAGCGTCACGTCGCCCTGCCGGCGGGGGCCGAACCCGAACCCGGGAACCGTAGGTCCGAAGAGTGCCACGATCGGGGTTCCCACCGCGGTGGCCAGATGCAACGGCGCCGAGTCGTTCGTCACCAGCGCAGCCGCCCGCTGGATCAGGGCGGCGGAGGCCCGGAGATCGAGCTCGCCGGCGGCGCTCACCGCCCGCCCCGGCGCGGCGGCCACGACGGCATCGGCGAGAGCCCGGTCGTCCCTGCCGCCCACGACCACGCAATACCGGTCGAGCCCGGCCGCAAGCTCGGCGTAGTAGGGCCAACGCTTCGTACCCCAGATCGAGCCGG
>JBDTTD010000285.1:0-2920 GCA_039930805.1 Gemmatimonadales bacterium
TTGTTGTTCAGCCCCGCCGAGGTGTGGCTTACCAGCACCGAAAGCGGCCGGACGTTTCACGCCGGGCGTTTGAATCCCGAGGTGCTCGAGGCCTCGCTCTACACCTAACCAGGAGCTTTCCATGCGTCGCTCGAGTTGGCTGTTGCTGGCCGCGCCTATCGTCGTCCTCGCCTGCAATAAGGGCGGCGGCAAGGCTGCGGACACGCCGGGAGCAGACAGGGCCACTGCCGCGGCCTCGGCCGGTCCGGCCGCGATCGTGACGGTGCTCTACAACCAGCCCAAGGATCCGGCGGCCTTCGAGAAGTACTATGCCTCCACCCACCTACCGCTGGTGGTGGCCAACCAGGGGGAGATCGGCTTCAAGCGGGCCGACCTGACGAAGTTCGCGTCTACCCTCGACGGCAAGAAGCCCGCCTTCTACCGCCAGGCCGAGCTCTACTTCGATTCGATGGATGACCTGCAAAAAGGAGTGACGACCCCGGGCTTCAAGAAGGTCGCCGATGATCTGAAGAATTTCGCCTCCGGCGGGCTGATCGGCATGGTGGCTACCACCACCAACGACCATGCGGCAGGCTCAGACGGGCCGGGCGCGATCGTGACAGTGATCTACAAGGCGCCCAAGGATACCGCCGCATTCGAGAAGTACTACGCCGAGACCCACGTGCCGCTGGTCGTGGCGAGTCAGCCGGAGATCGGCTTCACCCGGGCGGAGCTGACCCGCTTCAACTCCAACCTCGATGGCTCCAAGCCCGACCGCTACCGCCAGGCCGAGCTGTACTTTCCCTCGATGGAAGCGGCCAAGAAGGGCATAGCGACACCGGCGTTCAAGAAGGTCGGCAATGACCTGGGCAAGTTCGCCAACGGTAGATTCGACGCTCTAATCGGAGCGGAGACTAAATAGATTGAAAATCGCCGTCCTCGCCGCCCGGACCGGCTGGCATACCAGGGAGCTGGAGAGGGCGGCGGCTGAACGGGGGCACCGGGCCGTGGTGCTTCCCTATGAGGGCCTGGTTGCGAATATCGGGCCGGGCCCTGGCCTTCGCAGCCGGGGCACCGAGCTCGATGAGATGGACGCCGTACTGGCTCGGATCATCCCATCAGGGTCGCTGGAGCAGATCATCTTCCGGGTGGATGCCTTGCATCGCCTGGAGGACCGCGGAGTCAGAGTGATGAACTCCCCGCGGGCCATCGAGCGCACGGTAGACAAGTTCTGGACTTCGGCCCTGCTGGAGCAATGCGGCGTTCCCACTCCGGAAACCGTGGTCTGCGACAACCCCGACGAGGCCACCGCCGCGTTCCGGACTCTCGGCGATGTCATCGTCAAGCCGCTGTTCGGATCGATGGGACTGGGGATGGTCCGGGTGAGCGATGAGGAGATGGCGTTCCGGGTCTTTCGCACCATCGAACAGATCCGGGGCGTGTACTACCTGCAACGAACGATCGACCATGGCGGGGTGGACGTTCGAGCATTCGTCATCGGTGGCCGGGTGCAGGGCGCCATCGAGCGCCGCTCCGCGGGCTGGCGGACCAACCTGGCCCGGGGCGGTACCGCCCGAAGCGTGGTACTGTCGGAGGAGTGGAGTGCCCTGGCGGTGCGGGCCGCCGCCGCGGTGGGCGCGGACTACGCCGGAGTGGATCTTCTGGCCGACCGCGATGGGAAGGTCTACGTCCTGGAGGTGAACGGCATTCCCGGCTGGAAGGGATTACAAGAGGTAACCAGTATCGATGTAGCCGGCCGGCTGGTCGACTTTCTGGCCAGCCACGTCGGGTGACGGCACCGGCCGATGTGGCGGCCGCAGGCCAGCTCGCGTGTCTGCTGGAAGTGAGCGCCCCAAAGCCCGGGAATGTCTCCCCCGAGCATCACTTTCACGACACCCGATACGAGGACTTCCTGGCCAGCGCGGTGGCCATCGGGCCGGCGCTCCTGGAGGCGGGACAGCACCCACTCGGCACCACCATCAGGACCGCGGTAGAGGCCACCCGGCATTGGACCAGGTCCAACACCAACCTGGGGATCGTGCTGCTCCTCGCGCCCCTGGCGCGGGCGGCGTTGCGAGCCGGAGGCAGCCTGCGCGAACGGCTGAAACGGGTGCTGGCGGAAACCACGGTAGCAGATGCGGCTGAGATGTACGCTGCCATCCGCCATGCCGGCCCCGGTGGGCTCGGAGCGAGCTCGGCCGAGGATGTGGCGGATACGCCAACGGTGACGCTGCGGGAGGCGATGGCCCTGGCGGCCGAACGAGACGCCGTTGCCCGGGAATACGTCACCGACTTCGCGCTCACCTTCGAGGTCGGGGTCCCGGCTGTTCGAGCGAGCCGGCAGGAGGGATTGGGGTGGACCGAGGCCGCGGTCGAGGCCTACCTCACGCTCCTGGCTTCGACCCCGGACACTCACATTGCTCGCAAGCTGGGGAAGGCAGAAGCCGAGGCAGTATCACGCCGTGCTGGGGAGGTCCGGGCAGCCGGCGGCACTCGGTCCGCCGCTGGGCTCGAGGCGCTGGCTGCACTCGATGCCGAGCTGCGAGATCCACGGAATCGGCGGAATCCAGGCACCACGGCCGACCTCACCTGTGCTGCGTTGTTCGTCGTTATACTTGAGGGCGGATGGGATCGCTGAGGAGAGCTGCCGTGCAAAGCAATTTCCGAGTCCAGGTCAGCAAAGACTATCTAGTCTTCGCCTCGGCGCATTTCATCACCTTCCGCGGGCACCAGTGCGAAACGCTCCACGGGCACAACTACCGGGTCGGTGTGGCAGTCGAGGGAGCAGTCGACTCCGAATGCCTCTTCGTGCTCGATTTCAGCGTGCTGAAGCAGATCGTCCGTAAGCTGGTCGACACCATCGACCACAAGGTTCTCCTGCCGACCCTCAATCCCAAGCTCGCCTTCCGCGAGGAGGGCGACCGGCTGGCGGTCGATTACT
>JBDTTD010000286.1:0-2909 GCA_039930805.1 Gemmatimonadales bacterium
TGGTGCGGCGGGAGGAGGTTCCGCAGGTTGGGGTGTGGATCAACTGCCGAGGATGGGCGCCACCGGGGCGTACTCCTTATTACAATCTGGCCCTCGAGCCCTGTATTGGAGCCCCGGACCGGCTCGACCTGGCGGTCACCGAGTGGCACGCGGCGGAGACTCTATATCCTGGACAGGAACGGGCGTGGTCGCTCGAGGTGCGACTACCGCGGGAGACCGATTGAACCGGTAGGTCTTCGCTTGGTTCAGGATGAGACTGCGGGCAGCATTCCCGCTACGGCCGCGATCGTCAGCGGCGCGCTTCCCTCCGCCCGGTTGTTCACCAGCAGGTAGGCCGGAATCCGGGTCCTTACGGCAGCTTCCACCAATCGAACCAGGTCCCTCCGCAGCTTTGGATTGGGCTCCCGTATTCGATCGTAGGGTGCAAACACGTCGACCGCTTCATCGTAGGTCCTGCCCGGCCGCAATAGTGCGCGGGCCACGATGAATGGACCGGAGATCGAGCCCGGAAGGTCGAGCTGATGCCCGAGGGGAGGCATACGGGTCCACGAGTTGAACACATGCGCCACACCATGCTCCCGCAGCACCGCGAAGTACATGGGGGTCAGGAACTCCTCGTTCCGGATCTCGACCGCGTATCGTCCCTCCCTCGGTAGTGCGGAAAAGAATTCGTCCAGCCGGGTGGCGAATCCCTCGGCATCGATCCCGCTCGATTTTGCCAGAGTCTGGAATTCAAAGATGAACGGGCCGGTATTCGCCCCGAAATGCCTCTGATGCGGCTGATAGATCTCCTCCCCGAACAGGTCGGCGTTGAGGAAATCCGGGTTCACCTTGCCGGCCCGGGCCGGGTCCTGAGCCTTGGTGAAGGTGTGGACGGTGAGCTGGCTCCAAACCTTGCTGAGGCAGGGGAAGCCTGGGGGGAGCTGCTCAGCATAGCCCCGAAGGATCTCCTCGGTCGGGGGGGCGTAGAAGCTGGAGTCGATTCCGACGGTACCGAAGAGGGGGAACCGGGCGTACTCCTGCAGCATCTGCGTCGCCGCGCCTTTCGATCCGTAGTCCCGATGGTAGACCAGCCCTTTCCAGCCTGGATAGTTCCAGGTTGATGTGCCGAAGCGCACGGAGGGCGGAATCCGGCTGCTCAGCCGCTCGAAGTCGGCGAGATCCAGGGCAACGCTCTCGGGGCCACTCATGTTTGCCTAGGGCTCGGGCACGATCTTGAAGACTCCGCCGCCGGCCTGGAGCACATAGAGCTCGCCGGACGAGTCTTCCCCGAAGCTGAGGATCGACCCGCCGGGCGTGAGCAACACTCCGTCCTTCACGATCCGGATGCCACCAGTTTTCTCGGCGATGAACAGCCGGGCATCGGCGGCCGGCGCCGTCAGGTACAATGGGGTGCTCAATCCTGCTGCCACCTGCTCGAGGCGAGCCCCTGATGCCACAGGTGGCCCGGCCGGCCCCTCCTCTGAGCAGGCACTGGCGCTGAGAGCCAAAGCGAGCGAAAGTCTGCTAAGAGTGACCAGGCGATATAGATGCAAAGTGAAACCTCGGAGGCAGTTGCCCGCCGAATGAGACCAATGAAATCGATCAGGGCCGCATGGCTCGTGCTGGTTGCAAGCTGTACGCCGCTCGGACTCTGGATGTACGAAGACCCGGTTGTGACTGTCGCGCGTGTTACGTTGGAGGTCGGGGCGAGGCGCACGGCCACGTCGCCGGTGGTGGTGGCCCTCGCCGTGGACAACCGGAACGATTATCCACTCTCGACCACGCGCCTGGAGGTCTCGCTCCGTCTCGATGGGGTCCCGATTGGGAGTTTGAAGCAGGACAGCACCCGTGAGGTACCGATGGAGGGTGTCTCGACCGTCGCCCTGCCGCTGGCGCTGGAGAAGCAGACCACGGCGTCGCAGCTTCGCACGCTGGACAGCGGTAGTCATCGATTCGCGGTGAGCGGCCGAGCCACGTTCGAGACCCCGATCGGCACCAGGAATGTCCGCTTCGCTGAGGAGGGCGAGATGATCTTCGGGCAGCGCCCGAGCCAGTCATCGCCCTGACTTGACCCGGGCTCGCTCCAGGCGTTCCAGGTGAGTGATGGTCAATGTTACCGCCCCGAATTCCTCCTCCACCTTGCCCCGGAAGATGAAGGGCCCCTGGTCGAACAGGACGTGACCGCGCTCGCGGTAAACCTGGGGAAAGAGTACCGCCTCGATCAGCCCATGGCCATCATCGAAAGTCGCAAACTCCATCGGCTCGTCCCTGGCGGTGTGGACCGGCTTGGCCGTGGTGAGCATGCCGGCAGCCAGGACGTGCCGTCCGGCGTGCCGATGCAGCTCGGTGCTGGGGCAGAGCCGGAAGCGACGAAGCCGGTCGGCATGGAGCTGCATGGGGTGGGCATCGGTAATGAATCCCAGCGTCTCATATTCCTCCCGGCGGCGGCGCTCGGGGGAGTACTCTTTCAGGGCGGGGCAGCGGGGCAGCGGGGCAGCGGGGCAGCCTGATTCGTCGAGATTCACTTCGATGACGTGCTGGTGCCGCCCCGCCGTCCCGCTGCCCCGCTGCCCCGCCGCGTCCACCGCCCACAACATCATCGGCCGGGTCCACCCACCGGCAATCGAGTCGAGCGCACCGACCTTGATCAAGAGACGCAGGTCTGAAGGCGATAGTCCGGTGCGGTTGCGGAAGTCGATGAGGGAACTGAAAGGGCGGGACAGCGGGACAGCGGGACAGCGGGGCAGTTCGCTGTCCAGTGCGAAACGGGGTGGTGTGCTCTTGCCGTCCTGCTGACCGGCTGACCCGCTGACCCGCGCCGTCAGCACCCGCTCCACTCCATCCGCCGTCAGTCCCTTCACGAACTGCAATCCGATCCGAAGCTCCCGCCCCTTGCCGCTGCAGCGGAAGTCGCTGGCGTTGACGTC
>JBDTTD010000287.1:0-2882 GCA_039930805.1 Gemmatimonadales bacterium
CGCATGCAGTGGGCGACGTACTGCGTCACCGCCTCGACCGCCAGCCGGCTCGCCTCCGCGCCCTTGGCCGAGCCCCCGACTCCGTCGGCCACCATCATGAGGAAGGCGAGCCGGTCGGACCCGATCATCAGATGATCGGTTTGGGGCAGGCTGGTCTCGTGGACCACCATCTGCTTCTTCAGCGCGCAGATGAGAAAATGGTCCTGGTTGTCCTTCCGGACCTTCCCGGTGTGGG
The DNA here is from genome assembly GCA_039930805.1 of Gemmatimonadales bacterium. Taxonomy (GTDB): domain Bacteria; phylum Gemmatimonadota; class Gemmatimonadetes; order Gemmatimonadales; family GWC2-71-9; genus CAVVWJ01. The sequence continues at coordinate 236 of JBDTTD010000287.1, forward strand.
TGAGACCGTAGACGTCGAGCTCATCGTCGCGAGGTTTCCGTTCGGGGGCGGTGGCAGCAGTCTGGGTGGTGGGCATGGCTCCTGGGCCGGCGAGGACGATTTCCAATCTGATACCCGGGACCGGAAGGGGCCAGAGGGGTATGGCGGTCTCGGTCCCGGTCGCTCCCGACTCCCGACTCCCGACTCCTGACTCACCTTGACTCTCGACCCTAGACTCTAGACTCTAGACCCTAGATCTTGAGACCACCCCCCCCCACTGGACCCGAGACCATGAACCAACCGCTTCGGCTCATCCCACTCGCGATCTGCTGCCTTACGGCCTCCGCGGCGGCGCAGAACGCCGCGCCGGTTTCCGATGCCCTGCGTTCGACCGCCCAGCGCGACAGCCGTCATCTGGTCGCCGCGGCGGAGGAGATGCCGGCCGGCAAGTACGGCTTCAAGCCGACCCCGTCGCAGATGAGCTTCGGGGACGTCATCGCCCACCTGTCGAATGGGAACGACTACCTGTGTTCGACGGTCTCCGGAGTGACGGCGCCGAAGCGTTCCTCCGAGGCAACCGGGGGACTCCCCAAGAACAAGCTGGTGTCCCGGCTCAAGGAGAGCTTCCAGTTCTGCCAGTCGGCGCTGGCCAAGCTGGACGACTCGAAGCTGGCAGAGAAGCTGCCGTTCTTCGGGGATCGCAAGCTCTCCCGGGCGCAGGTGATGTTTGCCACGGCCCAGGACTGGGCGGACCATTACAGCCAGCTGGCCAACTATCTCCGGCTCAACGGGCTGCTGCCGCCCACGGCGAAGGAGAAGGAGGAATAGCCCGTCCGCCCAGCAGGCCTGCACCGAGTCCTCGGCCTCTCGTTCGGGGTCGCGGTGCTGGTCGGCAACACCATCCTGATCGGTATTTTGCGCACGCCCGGGGATGTGGCGGCCCGGTTGCCCAGTCCGGCGCTCTTCATCGGGATCTGGATCGTCGGCGGGCTGTACGCGTTGATCGGGGCCGCCTCCCTGGCCGAACCCGGAGCCATGCTCGCCCGCTCCGGCGGCCAGTACGTCATCGTGCGCCGAGGATTGGGCGAATATCCCGCGTTTGTGGTGGGCTGGAGTGAGTGGATCTCGACCTGCGGACCGATTGCGCTCGGTGGGATGGTCTTCACTCAGTATCTCGAGCCGCTCGTGCCCGGCCTGGCCGGGTGGACGGTGCCGGCCGGCGTCGCGCTGGTGCTTCTCTTCGGCCTGCTGCTCTGGCGCGGCATCCGGATCGGCGACTTCTCCCAGCAGCTCTTGAGCGCGGCCAAGGCGTTGGCGTTCGGCGGCCTGATCGCGCTCTGCCTCCTAGTGCCGGTACCCGGTGAGAGTGCTGGCTCTCCGGGAACGGTGCCATCCGGTTTCGCGCTGGCCACGGCGATCCTCCTGGCGCTTCAGCTGGTGATCTACACCTACGACGGCTGGACCGGACCGCTCTACTTCGGGGAGGAGACCAGGAACCCGGGCCGGGACATTCCCCGGTCGATGGTGCTGGGCGTGCTGCTCGTCATCCTGATCTACGTGCTGGTCAACGTCGCCTTCGTGCGCGTGCTCGGCGTGACCCGGATGGCGGGCGACCCGTTCGTGGCGGCCAGCGCGGGCAAGGCGCTCTTCGGTGCCCGGGGCGACCTGGTGATCCGGCTGATAGTGCTGATCTCCATCCTGGGCGGCATGAACGCCTGTGCGCTGATGGCGGCCAGGGTCCTGCTGGCCATGAGCCGGGACCGGCTGCTCCCGTCCGCGCTCGAGACGGTGAACCCGGGCGGCACGCCGAGCGTAGCGCACTGGACCAGCATCGGGGTGGCGGCCGGGTTGATCGTCACCGGCACCGTCGAGTCGGTGCTGGCGCTGTGCGCCTTTTTCTTCGTGGTCAATTACACCTTGTCATTCATCAGCGTATTCGCCCTCCGGCGGAAGGAGCCCGATACGCCGAGACCGTGGCGGGTGCCGGGGTTCCCCTATACTACGGGAGTCGCGCTGGTGGGCTCGCTGGCGTTCCTGGCGGGATCGGTGGTGACCGACTGGGATCACAGCTGGAAGTCGATGGTGCTGCTGGGTCTCAGCTATCCTGTGTATCGGGTGACGGTACGGCGGTAGGGCGCAATGACTCCGTTGATCCCATAGCCAATAGCCAATAGCCAATAGCCCACAGCCCCTATGCCCTTCACCCACGCCATCGTCCGCCCGCCCGCCGCCAACTTTGCGGACGGGATCACGGCATCCGATCTCGGGCCACCCGTACTGGCGCTGGCGCTGGAGCAGCACGAGGCCTACTGCCGGGCGCTGGAGCGCTTGGGGCTCTCGCTCGAGCGGCTACCGCCTGATCCATGTTTTCCTGATTCCACCTTCGTCGAGGACGCCGCCATCGTCACCGGCAAAGGGGCGATCCTCACTCGGCCCGGCGCTCCCAGCCGAGCGGGGGAGGTGGCGGCACTGGGCGACGCGCTGGGCCGCTGGTTTCCCGAGCTGGACCGGATCACCTCACCGGGCTCGCTGGACGGCGGCGACGTGTGCGAGGCGGGTCGCCACTTCTTCATCGGCGTCTCCCAGCGCACCAACCCGGAAGGGGCCGCCCAGCTGGCGGCGTGGCTGGCAAAGCGCGGCTTCGGGTCGAGCGTGATCGATATCCGAG
>JBDTTD010000288.1:0-2855 GCA_039930805.1 Gemmatimonadales bacterium
AACGTTCGGGAGGATCGAAACCTTGAGAAATCGTGCAGGCAAGATCACTTGGGGGCTTTACGCTTCCCTTTCGCCGACGCAGTCTCGTTGACCTCGTCTTGCGATCCTTCCCGTCCGCCCGTCCGCCCGTCCGCCGGCCTATCCGACTCCTCCGCCCTCCTATCCCTGAACTCCCGCGCCGCCCGATACTCCTTCACCAGCCGCTCCATCATGGCTTCGCGCCGGCCATATAGCCGCTTCAGCGGTCGCATGGCCCGGCGTTCCCGGGCGTACGCGGTGAGCAGCGGCAGGGCGATAGAGCTGTCGGTGTACACCACCACGGTGCCGGGCAGCTGATCCGGGTCGATTTTCCCCCAGCTCACTGCCTCCGCCGGCGTCGCTCCTGAGAGTCCACCCGTATCGGGCCGGGCGTCGGTCATCTGCAGAAAGAAATCATGCCCCCGCTCGTCGATGCCCAGCACTTCCTGAATCTGCGGCTCGGTCTGCAGCATGAAGTTCTTGGGACTGCCGCCTCCCACGATCAGCACGCCGCTCTTGCCGCCGGTTCGTTTGGCCTCGAGCACGATGCTGGCGGTTTCGTTCACATCGGCGCTGACATCGAACCGGAGCTTGCTCCCGGCCAGGGCCTGCTCCGCGACATTCATGCCGATGGAGCTGTCTCCCGGCGAGCTGGTATAAATGGGGACCTGGAGCTCGTGCGCCGCGGACAGAACCGAGCGCCGCGACAGCCCCAGAGCCCGTTCCCGCTCGCGCACATAGCCGCCGAGCAGGTAATGGTATTCGGCGCTGCTCATGGGCTTCTGGAACTCTTCCCTGGCCGACACCTCCCGGATGAAGGCGTCGGTGGAGAGGAGCACGCTGTAATCGAAGAAGATGTCGTAGATGCGAACCACGCCCTTGTCGCGCAGCTCGACGTCATCGGCACCTGGCGTCCCCCGGTGCATGGCCAGCCCGAGGGCGAAGTGGGCATCGTGGTACAGGTTGGCACCGGTCGAGATGATCCAGTCGACGAAGCCCCACTCCATCAACGGAATCAGGCAGCTCATCCCGAGCCCCGCGGGTGTCATGGCCCCCGTCAATGTCATTCCGACCGTAACTTCTGACTCGAGCATGCGCTGGGTAAAGAGCTGGCAGGCCTCCCGGAGCCGGCCGGCATTGTAGGCCAGAAACGCGTTGTCGATCAGCTCAGCGACCGTTTCTTCCCCGGTGATTGCCTTGGGATCGATTTTTTGTCCGCGCAGGTAGTTAGCGGATGGACGAGCCATTACCGCTTCTCCCTCGCCTGGATCACCAGCCGGGTGGCCTCCGCCGGATCGTCCGTGATCTTGAACAGGAGCAGGTCCTTGGCATCGACCTTCCCCTGGGCGGATACCGTCTGGCTAAGCCACTCGCCCAACCCCTTCCAATACTCCTTGCCGAAGAGAATCACCGGAAAATCCTTGACCTTTCCGGTCTGGATGAGCGTGAGCGCCTCGAACAGCTCGTCGAGTGTCCCGTAGCCGCCAGGAAACACGATGAAGGCGGTGGCATACTTGACGAACATGGTCTTGCGGACGAAGAAGAACTTGAAGTTGAGGCTCCGGGTTAGGTACGGGTTGGAGCCCTGCTCGAAGGGCAGCTCGATATTGCACCCGATCGAGAGGCCGCCACCTTCGAGGGCACCCCGGTTGGCCGCCTCCATGATGCCGGGGCCGCCACCGGTGATCACCGGTATGCCGGCCTGCGCCAGGAGCCGTGCTGTCTCCACCGCCGCGGCATAGTGAGAGTCCTCCGGCCGGGTCCGGGCCGATCCGAATATCGAGACTCCGTCCCTGACGTCGGCCAGATTGTCGAATCCCCAGACGAACTCCCCCATGATCCGAAGCACCCGCCAGGGGTCCGAGACCAGGAGCTTCTCCTTCTCGTGGCGCTCCCTTGGCTGGGGACCCTCGAGAAGGGTCTCGTCCTCGGTTGGACGCTTGTTATCGTCCATCGTCCGATACGGGCTATTGCTCATTGAGTGCCGTGACGTGTCATAGGGAGCGGAATATACCGTTATAATTGGCGCATGTCCCACTCCTGGCTGTCGCTTACCGGGCGGCTAGCGGCGCGCGGGCTGCTGAGTCCGCGCCTCGGCCTGGACCTGCTTCGGACGGCGTGGGCCTTCCGCGCCAGGCGGTGGTGGAGCCGGGCGCCATACCTCCCGCTGCCCGACCGGGCCTACCTCCGCTGGCGGATGTATACCGCCTATGCCGACGAGGAGGCCGTTCCTCCGCTGGAGGATGTGGTGCGCTTCGCCCGGTGGCGGCGCCAGACCATGGGGTTGTGAAACAGTGAGAGGTGAGCTGTGAGTAAGCGGGCTGGATCCGAGCTGCCCCACGTCCTGATCCTCGGCGGCGGCTTTGCCGGGCTCTATGCCGCGCGCGGCCTCAAGCGCGCGCCGGTCCGCGTCACCCTGGCCGATCGCCGGAATCATCACCTCTTTCAGCCGATGCTCTACCAGGTCGCCACGGCCGCGCTCAATCCGAGCGACATCGCCGCGCCGATCCGGTCGGTGCTCCGGAACCAGCCCAACGCCGAGGTCGTCCTGGCCGAGGTGTGGACCATCGACCCGGCCACCCGCCGGGTGGTATTCGCCGACGGTGCGGAGCTGGCCTACGACTATCTCGTGGTCGCCACCGGTGCCCGCCATTCCTACTTCGGACACGACGAGTGGGAGCGTCTGGCGCCGGGGCTCAAGAGCATCGAGGATGCGGTCACGATCAGGCAGCGGGTGCTGCTCGCCTTCGAGCAGGCGGAGCGGGAGCCGGATCCGGTCCGCCGCCACGCGCTGCTCACTTTCGTGGTTGTGGGAGGCGGCCCTACCGGGGTGGAAA
>JBDTTD010000289.1:0-2855 GCA_039930805.1 Gemmatimonadales bacterium
ACGATGGTTTCGACTTCGGGAAGCTCGGGCATTGGAGGCGGTCAGGGGGTGACCGTGATTGGTCCTTTCTGCTCAGCGAGCCTGGCCGCTTCACGCCAGCCGATGTCGCCCCGGAAGATCTTGCCCTCGAAGTGAACCTCTTCTGCCGCTTCCCGGCTGAGCCGCTGCGCTTCCCGGAAGCTCGCGGCAACGGCAGTCACGGTCAACACTCGTCCGCCGCTCGATCGAAGAGTACCGTCCTGCCCCCGGGAGCTTCCGGCATGGAACACCGTCACCCCCTCGGCCTGACTCCTGGGGAGTGTGATGGCCGCGCCGGTCTCGGGGGCATCCGGGTATCCCCGGGATGCGAGCACCGTGGTGACCGCGGCCTGGCGGCTGATCTTCACGGGCGAGGGTGCCCGGCCTTCCGCCACCCGCATGAACGAGTCGGTCAGTCCGCCGGAGACGAGCGGCAGCACCACCTGGGCTTCAGGATCGCCCAGGCGGCAGTTGAACTCCACCACCGACGGGGTACCCTCCGCATCGACCATCAACCCGGCGTAGAGCACGCCGGAGAATGGGGTTTTCCGCCGCTGCATCTGTTCCAGCGTAGGGTACAGGACCTCACGCTTGACCCGTTCCAGCAAGGCGGGCGTGGCCAACGCCACCGGACTGTAGGCGCCCATGCCCCCAGTATTGGGACCTCTGTCTCCCTCCAGCAGCCGCTTGTGATCCTGCGCCACCGGCAGGAGCTCGACGTTGCGGCCGTCGGTCAGCGCCAGAACCGAGATCTCTTCGCCCTCGAGGAATGCCTCGATGACCACGGTCCGGCCGGCCGGGCCGAACTGGTCGCCCTCGAGCATGGCCCGCACCGTCCTGGCGGCTTCGGCTCGCGTGGCGCACACCACCGCTCCCTTGCCACCCGCGAGCCCCGACGCCTTGACTACCAGCGGCTCCGGCTGACGATCGACATAGGCTAGAGCCAGGGCGAGGTCGGTGAAAGTCTCACTCCCGGCGGTGGGCACGCCGGCCGCAAACATGACCTCCTTGGCGAAGGCCTTGGATGCCTCGAGCTGGGCGGCCGCAGCGCCGGGACCGAAGACCAGGCGTCCTTCGGCCCGCAGGCGATCGGCCAGACCGCGTGCGAGCGGCACCTCGGGACCGATGATCGTGAGATCGATGCCGTGCATGTCGGCGGCGTCGGCCAACCGATCCAGGTCATCGGAGGGAATCGAGAGGTTAGTGGCCAGCTCGGCCGTGCCTGGGTTGCCCGGGGCACAGTAGATCTGGGCCTCGGGGTTTTCGCGGCGGAGTGCCCAGCAGAGCGCATGCTCCCGCCCCCCGCCTCCGACGACCATTAGCCTCACGGCTTCTGCGCGTTCCGGAACGCCTCGCGCGCAGCATCCGTGGCCCGACGGGCAGCATTGGCCACCTGGCTGGCCAGGTCCCGCGCCTCGCCGGCGTAGTAGGCCCCGGCGGCAGCCATGTCGTCCCGCAGCGGACGGTCCTTGGCCTCGGCGCCCCGCCGGGTGTACTCCCCGCGCAGAATGCGCTCGTACTCCCCGCTGCCCATCCATTTCTGCAGCTCGGCTGCGCGAACGGTATGCATCGGATGGGTCAGGGCCAGGGTGCTCAGGAGCTTGTAGACGACGTCCAGTCCTTCGCTGCTGGTTGCGTACTCGTGAGCCTGCTGCATGAAGGCATCCACGTCCAGTTGGCCGACGAACCCGGAGCCGCGCCCCCCGCCCGCCATCTTCATGTCCATCCGCTGCGCCACCACGATGTCCTGCCCCCCGAGCAAGCCGGCCCGGTCGGCGGAGAGCTCGGATTTCCGGGACCACTCGAGAAAAGCCAGCCGGATGGGAAGAACCGCCAGACCGGCCAGCATCGGAAGCGCTCCGAGGCTCATCATGGCGAGGATTGCGGCTATGGTGTGATAGAGCGCGTGCCCGCTGATGACGTGTCCCAGCTCATGCGCCAGGAGCACCCGAAGCTCGTCCTCGTCCAGCAGCTCGATGGCCGCAGAATGGACCACGATGAACGGGGTATCGATTCCATAGGCGCCGGCATTGAAGAAGGGCGTCTGGGAGACATAGAGCTGGGGAACCGTGGGCCAGTCGAAGGTGGTGGTGAGCTCGGTGTGCAGCTGCCAGAGCCGGGGAAACTGGGTGGGCCCGACCCGGACGGCGTTCCCCTGGAACAGGAGCCGGATCCCGCGCTCCCCCCCCAGCATTGCGAGGACCTTGCGAATCAGGTCGTCCACGCCGGGCACTGCCCGCAACGCCTGCAAGGCCGCGCGATCGGCGGGGTGTTCCCAGCTCACCGCGGCGATCTGGGGAAAGGTCTTGCGGGCGTGCGGGACGGGAAGCGTGGTGCTCATGGATGGCCAAAGTGAAAAGTGAAAAGTGAAAAGTGAAAAAGTCTACGGCAAAAATCTCCTGCGCCGCTTCAGTAGACCCAGCAGGATATTCTGGGTTTCATTGGTCCGTTGAAGCAAGGGCTTCACAAGTTCCTCTTCTATTACGTGAGTTTCCACCAAAAGTCGCAACAATTCGCCGGTCTCCACCGCTGAACCGTAGGCGATACCCAAGTGCCGGGTGAAGGTAGGCGAATCGCCAAAAGTGTATCCCTCGGCGATGTTAAGCTGAACGCTAAGAGAGGATCTCTGGAGTTGGCCGAAGAGAGCAGCGGCATACGGCTTCCATGACGACTTGCATAGCCGAATGACCTCAACGCTCACCGCATGGGCCTCTTGCCAGGCTCGTAGGGAGGTGTGATCGCGCATCCCCCATACTGAAATCGGAAGCCCCAATCCACCACTTTCAAGACCGCCTCAAGTACCATTTTGACGTAACTTTCACTTTTCACTTTTCACT
>JBDTTD010000290.1:0-2851 GCA_039930805.1 Gemmatimonadales bacterium
CGCCTGCTGCACGCCGCCTATCTCTTCGAGGCCTCGGGCCTCTCGGTGGCCGATGTCTCCTACCGCCTGGAGTATTCCTCGCCCCAGAGCTTTGGCCGTCATCTGCGCGCCATGCTCGGGGTTACGGCACTCGAGTTTCGCCGCCGGTTTCCCTTCCCGGTAGCGCTGCAGCGGTTCGTGGAGTTGTTGATCCTCCCGTACCTGCCCACCTGGAAGACGTTTCATCCGCTGGCGGCGGGAAGCTGGGGGGAGAGGTAAGCTTACCTTTTCAGTCGATTGTATTTCTGCAGCACCGCTCTCAGCTGCTCGTGCGGGAGCGCTGGAACCCGCAGATAATCCGCCCCGGTCATGGTCCTGGCGGCGAGCATGGCATTGATGATCGCTTCTTCGGTGGCCTGGACCGTGGCCTCGTACACCGGGTCGATCCGCTCATCTTCGAGCATCGGGGCCGTGGTTAAGCCGAGGCTGTCAGCCGCTTTGGTCCGGCCGGTGGAGAAGGCCAGGAACAGGTCGCCCGAACCGGCTCCCGCTATTCCACCCATGCGGCCAACGCCGAGTGCAGCTCGACGGGCCACCCGGCGCAGCTGATGGGGAAGGAGGGGCGCGTCCGTGGCTATGATTGCAATGATCGAACCGTGTTCCCGCTGCCGGTCGACGCCCTGGGGACAACGCATGCCGGCCTGTTCGGCGTGGAGCTGAGTGTCGGTGTCGTAGCACGGCTCGGGCTCGGAGATCTCCTCCCCCACCGGTACGCCCGCAATGCGCAGCTGCCGCCGAAGGCCGAAGTTACACTGTACCAGCACTCCGACCGTGAAGCCGCCGGACCGCTGGGCCAGCCGACGGCTGGCGGTCCCGATGCCACCTTTGAACCCCAGGCACTGCATCCCGGTGCCGCCACCCACGTTGCCCTCGGCCACCGCCCCCGGCTTGGCCGCGGCCAGCGCAGCAAACACGTCTTTCTTCGTGACATGAAATCCGTAGATGTCGTTGAGATCGCCGTCCCAGGTCTCGGCCACGACCGGCAGGCAGCAGTTGAATACACCCGGCACCCGGGTCCGTCCCCACTCGATCACCGCGTCCCGCACCGTGCCGACGCTGTTGGTATTGGTGATGGTGATGGGATAGAGCAGGCGTCCGTAGTCATCGATCCACGCCGTACCGGTCATCTCTCCGTTGCCGTTGAGACTAAACCAGCCGGCCCACACTTCTCCGAGGTCGCGAGTGCCGCGAGGGAAGACCGCGGTTACTCCAGTTCGGACCGGCCCGGTTCCCACCCGCAGCTTTCCCGAGCCGGAGATCAGCGTGGCGTGCCCCACCGCGACGCCGGGGACATCGGTGATCGCATCGAGCGGTCCGGCTGTACCCTCCAGCGGGATCCCGAGCTGTTGAGCCCGCACCGCCGTTTGCGCCTGCCCGATGCCGGCAGCCAGGAACAGCATCCCGGCCGCCAGAAACATTCTGAACGCCGTCATGTGGTCTGGGGGGAGCGGAAGACGAAGTAGACCGCTCCCACCAGGCTTAGGGCGGCCCAGAGGTAGTCCAGCTTGAGCGGCTGGCGCATGTACCGGACCGCAAACGGGGCAAACACCAGCAGGGTGATCACCTCCTGGAGGATCTTGAACTGTGACGGCGACATCGCGGTGTAGCCGATCCGGTTGGCCGGGACCTGAGGCAGGTACTCGAACAACGCGATGCCCCAACTCGCGACAGCCGCCAGGTACCAGGGGCGGTCCGCCAGGTTCCGTAGGTGCGCGTACCAGGCGAAAGTCATGAAAATGTTGAACAGCACCAGGAGCCCGGCGGTGCGTACGAAGATCGAGGTTGGCACAATCCCACCCCAGGATCGTTTCGGCTAACCCCACCCCATACGGCGGCGTAGCGAAGTGATGTGGGCGACGTGGTGCCGCCCGTGCCAGGCGTACAGCGCCAGCACTTCGTCTAACCCAAAGAGGCGACCATGCTCGGGATGCCGATACCGCCGACCAAAGTCCGCTGGATAAAGTTGCCGCAGAAGCAGGAGCCAACGTTGATGGAGCGAATCGAGCAGCGCCAGAGACGGCTCGACCGGCCCGCTGCGGGCATCCGGCAGCTCGGCCCACCGTGCCTCCTCATAGGGCTTGATTGTGGGCTCTTCTTCAGTAAGCGCGAGCTTGATGCGGGTGTACGCGTTGAGATGGCTATCGGGAAGGTGGTGCACGACCTGCCGCACGGTCCAGCCGTCGGGCCGATACGGCGTGTCGAGCTGCGCGGGTGAGAGGCCGGCCACCGCGGCCCTCAGATTGCCTGGTGCGGCGGCAATCTCGCCCAGCCACTGCTCTCGCTGGGCCGGGCCGCCGTCTCCGGTGTAGTGAAACGGCCCGACTGGGTATCGAAGATCATCCATCGGCGGGCGCTTTCTTCCGTTCTACCCTGGGGCCTTGTCGGCGGTCCGGGTGGTGCCAGGCGTCCGGGGCGCTCCACCGGGACTCTCGCCGCGGAACTCGAAATGTTCTTCCCGAAGCACCCGTTCCTGGAGCGGCGCATCGGAGATCTCGAGCAGGAGGAGGCGAGCCAGCACCGCCTCGGCCACTCGCGCGGCTGGCTCCCACTGGCCTGCAGTTAGGGTCGGATAGAGGTCGGCAAACTCTGGCCTCAGACGTGCTTCGCGCATGCGCGGAACGCTCCGGTGAAGCGGACGCTATGTTCGATCCTACCTCGCCGTCGGTGGGTGCGCCATACCCCCGCGCTTACGGCCCATCTTTCGAGCCGAACCCGGTCAGCGGCCCCAGCGTCTTCCGCAGTAGGAACTCGGAGTGGCCCTGGACTATGTAGTCGGTGAGCTCCCCTATGACCTGGTAGCCCAGCCGCTCGT
>JBDTTD010000291.1:0-2831 GCA_039930805.1 Gemmatimonadales bacterium
CCCACCCCATCCCTGCGCGACGCGGTCGCCACATAATGCCCGATGCCGCACCCGCCTACGTACGCCCGACAAGCTGCTGCTCATCCTGGTGCGCCCGTCCAACATGGTGATGGACAGCGGGGACGCCGCGGCTGCGAGCTTCCTGGCGGCCGCGGCCGGCCGGAGCGCCTACTGGAGCATTCGCAGCAACCTCAAGGCGGTGGGGTGGCCCGAGGAGGCTCGGGTGCTGATCGACACGGCGTGGACGACACTGGAGCAGGTGGAGTCGGCGGAGGTGCGAGTGCAGCAGCTGCTGGAGGAGCGGGTGGGGTGAGCCCTACAGTGTGGTCAGAATCCGTGGACCATCGGCGGTGATCACCACAGTGTGCTCGAAGTGGGCCGACAGGCTCCCGTCTGCCGTCACTACAGTCCACTTGTCGGCCAGTGTCTTGGTGACAGGGCTGCCGATCGTAATCATCGGTTCGATCGCCAGCGTCATTCCCTCCAGCAGACGAGGACCCCGCTTGGGGGCGCCGTAGTTGGGCACCTGCGGCTCCTCGTGAAACCGGGTCCCGATTCCGTGGCCTACCAATTCACGCACCACGCCGTACCCCGCCCCTTCGGCCACCTGCTGGACCGCGTGCCCGATGTCTCCCACATGATTCCCCAGCCTCGCCTGTGCGATGCCGGCCACCAGGGACTCCTGAGTCACCCGCAGGAGCCGCTCGGTCTCCGGGTCGACCTTCCCTACCGGGAGCGTCGTGGCCGAATCCGCATGCAGTCCGTCCAGATGCACCCCCACATCCACACTCACGATGCTCCCCTCGCTCAACACCCGCCTGGGCGACGGGATGCCGTGGACGATCTCCTCATCGATTGAGGTGCACAGGGTCTTGGGAAAGCCATAGAGGCCCTTGAACGATGGCACGGCTCCATCGTGGCTTCTGATGAACCGTTCCGCCTCGGCATCGAGGTCCTCGGTGCTCATCCCCGGCTGGAGGAACTCCCGCATCCGCGCCAGGGTGCCGGCCACGATCCGCCCCGCCCGGCCCATGATCTCGACCTCCCGGGGAGACTTCAGGGTGATCATGTTACCTGCCAAGCGCCCGGCGGACCCGTTCCGCGATTTCCTTGATCGAGCCGACCGCGGGGATGTGATGGACGAGGTTCCGTTTCTGGTACCACTCCAGCACCGGAGCGGTCTGCTTGCGGTAGGCCCGGAGGCGGGTGGCCACGGCTTCGGGATCGTCATCGGCCCGCTTCTCCACCTCGCGGCGCTTGGCGAGCCGGCTGAGAATCTCTTCGTCGGAGACGTCAAAGAACAGCACGGCATCCATCTGGCGACCCATCTCGCGCAGGATGCGCTCCACGCCTTCCGCCTGGGGAATAGTTCGCACTACCCCGTCGAAAATCACACCACGGGCCGCACCCGGCTTGGCCAGCTCGTCCCTCACGATACCCAGGATCAGGTCGTCACCGATCAGGTGACCGGCCTCCATGGCCTCCTTGGCCCGGAGCCCCAGCGGAGTCCCCCGCTTGACCGCGTCACGCAGCAGATCGCCGGTGGCAAACTTGGGCACGCCGCGCGCTTCGGCCAGCAGGGCGCCCTGCGTGCCTTTCCCCGCGCCGGGGGGGCCCATCAATAGGATATCCAACGGAGATAGTCCTTCCTAGAAATGCTATTGGCTACGGGCCATGGGCTACTCCTAGCACGGAACAGCCCACCGCCAATAGCCAATAGCCAATAGCCTGCAGTCCTACATATACCGCTGCTGCCGGCCCCTGAATTTCACCCGCCCCGTTTTCATGAACCCATCGTACTTGCGCAGCGTGCGGTGCTGCTCGATCTGGGCGATGGTATCCAGGAGCACGCCGACGACGATCAGAACCGAGGTGCCACCGAAGCCGGTGTGAGGGATGTTCATCCACTTCGAGACCAGGATCGGCAACAGGGCGACGAAGGCCAGGAAGAGGCCGCCGGGCAGGGTTATGCGGGCCAGAACGCCATCGATATAGTCCGCCGTGCTGGCTCCCGGCTTCACGCCGGGGATGAAGCCGCCCTGCTTCTTCAGATTCTCGGCCAGGTCCACGGAATTGAAGATGATCGAGGTGTAGAAGTAGCTGAAGACGATGATCAGGACGCCGAAGACCAGGTCGTACGGCAGATCGCCGGGCTGGAAGAAGCTGGCGAGCTCGGTAAGGACCGGGTTCTGGGTGAAGCTGGCGATCGTGCCCGGGACGATGATGATGGTCTGGGCAAAGATGATGGGCATCACACCGGCCGTGATGAGCCGGATGGGGATGAACGTCTTCTGCCCTTCGCGGATCCGGCCCCGGCCCATGACCTTGCGGGGAATCTGGATGGGAATCCGCCGGGCAGCGATGGTCATGGCGACGACCGCTGCGATGGTGGCAACCAGCACAATCAGGAAGGCTGCTGCCCCGAGAGGAGTCACGACGTTGCTCTGGATGAACTGGAGCAGCTGGAGCGTGCCGGGCCAGAGCCGTTCCAGGATGGAGAACGTGATGAGCAGGCTCATTCCGTTCCCGATGCCCCGCTCAGTGATCTGTTCGCCCAGCCACATGACGAAGATGGCGCCGGTGGTCAGAGTGACGACCATGATGATGCGCGACCAGAATCCCGGATCCGGCACCGCACCGGGAATCGACTCGGTGAACAGCGCGAAGGTATAGGCCTGGGAGAGCGCAATGAACACGGTGAGGTACCGGGTCCACTGGGTGATCTTCTTCTTGCCCTCCTCGTCCTTCTGCATCTTGCCGATCGACGGCGCCACCCCGCCGGCCAGCTGGAAGATGATCGAGGCGGAGATGTACGGCATGATGCCGAGCGC
>JBDTTD010000292.1:0-2820 GCA_039930805.1 Gemmatimonadales bacterium
AGAGCACCGCCCGCTCGATGACGTGGCTCAGCTCCCGCACGTTGCCGGGCCAGGGGTACGACAAGAGGACCTCACGCGCCCGCGCGTCGATCCGCCGCACGTTCTTGCCATACTTGATGCTGAACCGACGGACAAAGTGCTCGGCCAGGAGCAGCACGTCCTCTCCCCGCTCGCGGAGAGGTGGGAGGTGCAGCAGGATCACCGCAAGACGGAAGTACAGGTCGCTGCGGAAGCTGTTGCGCTGGACCTCCGCCTCCAGGTTCCGGTTGGTGGCCGCCAGGATCCGCACGTTCACCTTCCGGTCCCGGATGCCGCCGACCCGTCTCACGGTTCGCTCCTCGATCGCCCTCAGCAGCTTCCCCTGGAGTGACAGCTCCAGGTCGCCTACCTCGTCGAGAAAGAGGAAGCCGCCTTCTGCCGCCTCGAACAGGCCGATCTTGGACTCCTTGGCATCGGTGAAGGCCCCGCGCTCGTACCCGAAGAGCTCGGCTTCCATGAGATTGGCGGGCAGGGCGGTGCAGTTCACATCGATGAACGGCCGGGTGGCTCGGGGCCCCGAGGCGTGAAGCGTGCGGGCCACGAGCCCCTTGCCGGTCCCGGTCTCACCGGTGATGAGTACCGGCGGCGTCTCGTCCAGGGCGGCGATCTGGCGGACCTGGTCCATCACCGCCGACAGCGCCGGGGAGCTTCCCAGGATCCCGGCGAAGGGCACCTCGCTGGCCGCCCGGCTCCGATAATAGGAGAGCTCCTGCTTCAGCAGCGCGTTTTCCCGGGCGCGGTCGGCCAGCAGCTTCAGCTCCTCCAGGTCGATCGGCTTCTTCATGTAGTCGAAGGCGCCGAGCTTGACCGCTTCGACCGCGCCCTCGATGGTGCCGTGGGCGGTCATGATGATGACCGGGATCGAGGGATCGAAGTCGCGGATCCATCGCAGCAGCTCGATTCCGCTCATGCCGGGGAGCCGCACATCGGCGAATACCACGTCGGGCCGGAGACTTTCGACCAGCTCCTTGGCCCGTTCGGCATCGCCGGCCACCTCAGCCTCGTACCCGGCCTCCGCCAGGAAGGTCTTGACCGCCCGGGCGAGCGTGCGCTCGTCGTCCACGATGAGCACGGTCGACCCGCTCATGAGGCGGCCCCTGCGGCAGCGGGAGATGCGGCCGGAAATCGCATCTGCACCGTGGTGGCGCCTGGCCGGCTGGTGATCTCGAGCCGGCCACCGTTCTGCTCGACGTAGCGCTTGGCGATGGCGAGCCCAAGTCCGGTACCCTCCGGCCGAGTGGTGAAGAACGGCTCGCAGACCGATGGGAGGACGTTCTCCGGGATACCGCCGCCGGTATCGGAGACTTCGATGGCGACCTCGCTCCCCGCTGTCGCGTCGCTCACCGTGGCGCCAATCCGGAGGCGGCCGCCGGCAGGCATGGCGTCGAGGGCGTTGGAGACCAGCTCCACCAGCACCTGCTCCACCTGCATGGGATCCACCCGCACTTCGGGCAGGCTCGGCGGTATCTCGACTGCCAGCTTCACCCCGTGCTCGCGCAACTGCTCGGAGAATGCCGGCAATAACGAGTCCACCAGCCGAAGCACGCTCTCGCTGGTCGGCCGGAAGGGTGCGGGCCGGGAAAAGCTCAGCAGGTGACTGATGCGGCGGTCGAGACGGTCCACCTCCTCGATGATGGCGTCCAGGTACTCGCTCGAGGACGGAGACTCGGGGTGGCGTCGTACGACCTGGGCCGCGGCGCGGAGGCTGGCCAGTGGATTCCGCAGTCCATGAGCGACCGCCGCCGCCATCTCGCCGATCGACGCCAGCTTCTCCGACTGAACCAGCTGGGCCCGCGACTGGCGAAGGTTGTCGGTCATGCCGGCAAACGCTCGCGCCAGCTCGCCGATCTCGTCCCTCGAGTCGGTGGTGATCGGGTGCTCGAGGTTGCCAGCTCCCACCACAGCCATCGCTCCGGTGAGCCGGCTGACCGGCCGGGCCAGGCTGCGGGAGATGAGCCAGGACCCCAGCAGCCCGGCGGCCAGGGCAAGGACCACGATCAGGACGAGCGCACGCTCCTGAGCAGCGAGAATTTCTTCCAGTCGGGCATAGGCCCCTCGAACGCTGGACTCCCGTGCCCGACGGTAGATGTCTCGGTTGAGCTGGGTCAGGGCCGGCTGCAGGCGCCCTTTGAGCTCCTGCTGGGCCATGGTGTACGCGGCCTGGTGCTGTCCCGAATCGTAGAGGCGGAAAATGCTCGCGGCGGCGGTCTGGATCTGCTGCTGGATGTCACGAACGCCCTGGGCCAGCCCCATCTCCTCCGGCCGCAGCTCTCCGGCCCAGCGCTGTTGCCAGTAGTCCACCACTTGCCCAGCCAGACCGAACTCCTTCTTGGCGTTCGGGTCCATGCCGCTCAAATAGCGCCAGATGATCTCGCTCTGCTCGAACATGGCGGTCTCCAGCTCGGCATACGTCCGGGTCCGCGCCATGCTCTCCCCCAACGCCTGCAGGGCCCGGCGCTCCAGGAGATTGCTCCGGATCGCCTCGGCGCCAATCAGGAGCGAGGGGAGAACCATGAGTGAAAAGCCGAGCAGGAGTTTGCGCTGGAAGGTCACGGGTCAAAGTTAACGGATACAAACCGGTCCGGTGAGAGTCCCTACCTTCCCATCTCACAGCCAGTTTCGCCACGGATGAACACGAATGTGTGAATCCTGGGAAGCGGTGCGCTCTTGCGGTCCGTAGGACCGCTGATAGCAAAGAGGGCCGCCCGCATGGACGGCCCTCGCACATCCATGCCCGCATGCGATAGGGCCGCCCAGGAGGGCGGCGCTACGTGAATCGCC
>JBDTTD010000293.1:0-2810 GCA_039930805.1 Gemmatimonadales bacterium
TGTGGCAGCGAAATCACCGGAAAATCGAAGTTCTGCCCCTCCTGTGGTCTCGACCTGATGGCGACCACGCCGGTGCACGCCATTGCGACCGGGGTGCTGCAGGAGCTCGACCTCGTACGTGAGTCGCTCGCGGCCGAATACGAGATCATCGAGGAGCTGGGCCGGGGCGGAATGGCGATGGTCTATCGGGCCAAGGACCGGCAGCTGGAGCGTGAGGTGGCGGTCAAGGTCCTGCCGTTCTCCCTCGCCTTCGATACCGAGTTCGTGGAGCGCTTTCAGCGCGAGGCCCGCACCGCGGCGCAGCTCGAGCATCCCAACATCATTTCGATCTACCGCGTCGGCCGCTCCGGCCGGGTGATTTACTTCGTCATGAAGATCCTGCGCGGTGGGTCGCTCTCCACCGTGCTCGGTGCGCGGAAGAAGCTCACACCTCCGGAGATCCGGCGACTCCTCTCCGAGGCCGGCGGCGCCCTGGGCTACGCGGCCCAGCGGGGGATCGTCCACCGGGACATCAAGCCCGACAACATCATGTTCGACGAGTTCGGGCAGAGCGTGCTCACCGACTTCGGGATCGCCAAGGCGGCTTCGGGCCAGAAGCTCACCGGAACGGGAATGTCCATCGGGACCCCGCATTATATGAGCCCCGAGCAGGCGCGGGCCCAGGCCATCGACGGCCGGAGCGACATCTACAGTCTGGGCGTGGTGGCGTACCAGTGCCTGACCGGCACCGTACCCTACGACGGCGAGGACAGCTTCTCCATCGGCTACAAGCACATCACCGAGCCGATCCCGATGCCCAGCCTGGTGACGGCCGACGAGCGGCGGATCTTCGAAGTCATCAAGCGAATGCTGATGAAGGATCCGTTCGACCGCTTCCAGAGCTGCGAGGAGCTGGTGGCTTCTTTCCGGGGACACCCGATCGCGGCCCCCGGCGCGGTGCGCTCTTCGGCAGCCACCTTCGTCGGCAGTGCTGCCGCGGTAGGCGTCGGCGCCGCAGGGACCGATGGGACCGGGCTCCCGCCGATCGTGAGCCAGCCGACGGCGCCGCTGGACTCGCCGCTGGTGAACCGGCGGCTCACCCCCCTGGAGCGGCGCGAAGTCCCGCGCCGGGTTGCGGACCGCTCCGTGGCCATGCGGCCCAGCGCGTCCTCCTGGGCCTGGCTCTGGGTGCTGCTCGCGGTGCTGGGTGGGACTGGCGGAGCCATCTACTATTGGAAGGCGCGAGGCTTCGCGCCGGGGGCGCTGGATCCGCCGGCCGCCGACTCGGCACCCGCTGCCGATTCGCCTCCTGCCTCCAGCGATCCGGCAGCCCAGGCTCCGCCGGTTTCCCTGGATTCGGCGCCTGCCCCCGCGGTGACGCCTCCGGTGACGCGCGATTCGTCTACTCCGGCCCTGACGCCGCCGGCCGAATCCGCCGGGTCAACCGACGTGACCGGGCCGGTCGACAGCGGAGGCATTCGGCTCAGTGGCCTGCCCCGCGGCTCGACCGTGCTGATAGACGAGAAGCCCGTGAGCCGGGCCTTGACCCGGCTTACCCCGGGCCCTCATGCCCTCGGCGTTTCCGCTCCTGGGTACAACTTCTACTCCGACACCGTCGTGATCCGCCCGGGCCAGGTCCAGGAGCTCATCCCTCCACTCACGCAGCTCGGGGCCCCGGCGCCAGCCACGCGGAGACAGGTGCGGACCGACGCCAAATGTGTTCCGGGTGCGGGGTACAACGCGGATGGTTCCTGCTTCGACGAGCGGCCCAAGCCGGTGAACCCGCCATTCGTGACCGTTCCACTCGACGCGCAACCGGCGCCCCGGCCATCCCTGCTGTGGGTCAAGGTCTCGACCGAGGGGCGCACGGTCGACATCCGGCGGCTTCGGCCCTCCGATGATCCTGCCTATGAGCGCGAGGTTCGTAACTTTGTGTGGACCGTCACCTGGCATCCGGCCCTGAAGGATGGGGCGCCGGTCGAGGCCTGGACCCAGATGCTCTTCCCGCCGGCCCAGGACCAGTAGCGGCGCCCGGTATGCGCCCCTCTACGATTCACCCCACCGCATTCATCGCCAGTACTGCCGCCGTCATGGGTGACGTGACCCTGGGTGAGGACGCCAGCGTCTGGTATGGCGCGGTGCTCCGCGGCGACATGGCCCCTATCGTCATCGGTGCTCAATCGAACATTCAGGATGGCAGCATCGTGCACGTCGATGCCGGTGTGCCCTGCTCGGTGGGCAGGCGGGTCGGTGTGGGTCATCGCGTGATCCTCCATGGCTGCACCGTGGAGGACGACTGCCTGATCGCAATGGGAAGCGTCCTGCTCAACGGAGTCCGGATCGGTGCCGGCAGCGTCGTAGCCGCCGGTGCCGTGGTGCCCGAGGGCATGCAGGTGCCCCCAGGGTCAGTGGTCATGGGGGTGCCCGGACGGATAGTCCGGCCGGTGGACGCCGCCCTGGCCAAACGAGCCGCCGCCACCTGGAGCCACTACGTCAAGGAGGCGCGGGCCCATCGGGAAGGACGGTATCCGCTGCTGGGTGGGCGGTAGGGCGATACCGCCGCACCGCCCAGTTGTCCCCACCAATCCACTTCTTCCACATTGTCACCGCGGCTATATTTGTGATGTGGGAAGCGAGATTGAACGTGGTTTCGGCTGTTTTTGGTGGTATTGTCCCGGTTCAGTAACGGGCCTAGCTTGGCCTTCCGTTTCGGTTGGAAGTGCGGAGACGGGCAAGGTCGGTGCAGGGGCGGTCGCTGGTGCTGAGCACGCGCTCCACCCTCTGAGATCAATACCTTTCTAAGCGGGGAGTTCTATGAAATCGTCCACCCC
>JBDTTD010000294.1:0-2810 GCA_039930805.1 Gemmatimonadales bacterium
GCTCGACTCGCCCGGGCAAGGATCCCGGCCAGCTTATCCTGCGCCTTCCGTTCCGCCACCTTGCGATCCTTCCCTGACTCCGTGGTAAACAGTTGCGTCGGGACGTGGGTCACCGTAACGATGACCCCGCCGGCCCCGTCGGTAGTGACGTCGACCTGGAGGTCCTCATCCGGAAGGCGATGCGGCCTTCGTCGATCCTTCTCGATCGCAGGTCCGTTCTCGCTACGCCGCCGCCGCAGCACCAGATACAGCATGGGAAGGTAGACGGCGCAGAGCGTCACCCCCCAGCCGATAGTTCTCCACTGCGCCACGTTCTGGCTGGCATGCAGCCACTCTACCGCTGCCACGGCGATCCAGCTCCCGACCAGGTATAACACCATCTCGAGGCGGTTGGCCGGGACGAGCGCCAGCGGGACCAGTTCGTACGGCAGCGTGCTCTGCGGTATGAAGGCAAGCGCGAGGATAAGCCGCCCTTCCGGCGTACGCCACCTGAGCGCCGCCAGCAACAGGACGGCCCCGAAGGGCCGTAGTACCGGCGGCATCAGCACCGTGTTGTTGAGCGGCAATCCCAGCCACCAATCCCAAGGCCAGGATGGCAGAGCCAGAAAGCTCAAGGCCAGGAAGACGCCTGCCCCCAGGAGGGCTCTCAGCGAGGGCCAGCCGATCCAGAGCGCGGCTCCGGTATTGGGCCTGACAGCGAGCAGGAAGCCGAGCGCCGGGACCAGCGCTGCGGCCACCATGAGCGGCGTGGTCTGGCCGCTCCACATCGCGAAGAGATAGGCCCCCGACAGCACGGCGAGGAGCGCGTAAGGGGGACGGTACCGCCAGAGCGCATAGACGAAGGCCCAGCCAACGAGCACGTCGAAGATAGGGCGCGCAAGTTCCAGGGGTATCTGCGTGAAGGGCACCGCGAAAAGCACGGCCGGCAGCGGGTAGGGGAACCATTGGGTCGCTACCGGATAGGGGTTCTCGCTCCGGAGCAGCCGGTTGGCAGCGTGGTACAGAAAATCGAAGTCGCTGGCGCGATCGGGCATCCAGACATAGAGCAGGGTCCGACAGACCAGAACGAACGCGATGGCGATGGCGAGGAACAGCGGCTTGGGACGCATGGCCGCGAAAGAACATCTCGACCAGCCCGCCTGTAAAGGCCGGCCGGCGCACCGGCGAATCGACTTAGTCCGAAGCCGAATCCTCCTTGCACATCGCCAGACCTGGTCGAGTTGTCCCCCACCCCAGCAGTCTTATCAGGCAGATGCAGTTTCTGTCGCGACTCTCCATGTAATTGTGAAATAATCGATTGGCAGTAGGACTCTCCTCTTCTACCCCCGCCCGGCTCCAGTTTCACGATCCTTGCTCGGCTTCTCCCTATCCGCTGCCGAGCCGAGCTGAGCATTTCTACCGAGGTCTGAAGCCATGAGCGATCCATTTTCCGGGATGCCGGATCCAGAAAGCCCCCGTCCGATCCGAAGGCCGTCCCAACCGGGACCGCTGCAGGAAGCTTTTCGGGCAATCCAGGCATCACTTCGAACCCGGCTGCCGGCAGCACAACGCGCGCTCGGGCGAGCGCAGCGGATAGCGAAGGCCGAGCTTTGGCTGGCGCAGCGGTCAGCAAAGGACCGGCTCGGGCGGGCGCAGCGCGTCGCGAAGGACGGGCTCCGGCGATCGCAGCGGTACGGCAACGAGCTGTGGTACCGGGGAAAGCGCCATCCTCGCACGGCAGCTGCCGTCGGGGGAGCTATCACCTTGACGCTGGTCGGCGCGATCGCGCTAAGCGCCTCCGGGGCCGGACGATCGCTGTGTCCTCCCACGGGCAAGGGGAAGACGCCGCAGTTTCGCCTGCTGATGGACTCGGTGCCCCAGGCTGTCACGGGATCGGACCTGCGCATCCACTACGATGTATGTGGGCTGGCTTCCGGGTCACCCTTCCAGGCTCGTATTCGACTGGTCCCCCAAAAGGCGCCGGGGAAGAAGAAGTCACCCAAGGCCAAGCCGATGGTCACCAGCTTCAAGGATCAGGCGGATGGAGTGGCCACCCGCCGACACGAACAGTTGGAGCTCGGCTCAACCAAGCCCGGCGTTTACACGCTCGAGCTTTCCGTCAAGGACGGCCGGGGGCGGGAGCGGACGCGAGTGCAGAAGGTGGTGGTGAGGCGGTAGGGCGGACGGATGGACGGGCGGTCGAGAGGTGCGAGTCATTGACTCCTAGCTTTGTCCGCCTGACCGCCTACCGTCTTCCCGCCAGCGCAGGCGATGGCTTCGACGGCACCGGCACCACCGGACTCTTTGGTCCCCTCGGCAACAGCTCCGGCAGATTCGCCAGCTCGTACGCCGTCACCGCCATGACCGCCGTGGCCTGCTTCAGGTCGCCCGGCACCGCCTTGTCGTAAGTGTCACTCTGTGAGTGGTGGGTGTGGTTGTACCCCCGGCGCAGCTGATCGAAGTTGAATCCCGGGACGCCATAGGGCAGGAACGACAGGTGGTCGGTGCCGGTCTTGTTCGCGTCGCGTACGCTGTCCGCATCGAGCCGGGCCACCGGCGCCAGCAGCTCCCTCCAGAGACCCTCCAGATCCTTTCGCCCCTGCAAGGCCTGGCCGGTAATCGCCCCGGTGCCATTGTCGAGCACCAGCACCGCCTGGATGCTGTCGGCCGAGGCCGCATGCGCGTCGGCGTAGGCGCGCGAGCCCAAGAGCCCCTGCTCTTCCCCGCTGAACAGGATGAACCGAATGGTCCGCTTCGGCTTGAGGCCTGACTGTGCGATCGCCCGAGCCCCGTCGAGGACCACCATCGATCCGGTGCCGTTGTCGGTGGTG
>JBDTTD010000295.1:0-2773 GCA_039930805.1 Gemmatimonadales bacterium
GGCCCGGCGGCGGAGAACGTCACGAAGATCAAAGACTGAGAACGAAGGAACGAGGTTCAGCGCGTTCCCCCGTTTCTCCGTTCCCCCGTTCCCTCGTTCCGCTGTAATCGCGCCTCTCTGCGGTATGGAAACACGTCCACAACTTCCCCTGCCGCCAGCTTTCGCTGTACTCCCTGCCAGAACCTGGCGTCGAGGAGGTCGGCGTGGGCCTGGAGAAATGTCTCGCGCAGGCTCCCCGGTGGAACCAGGAAGGCCTTGAACTCCTCAGGGAAGACGTCCGCCTCTCCGACGTAGAACCAGGGCTCGGCGGAGAACTCGTCCTCCAGTGAAGTGGCTTCTGGAATACGGCGGAAGCGGCACTCGGACAACAGGCAGAGCTCGTCGTAGTCGTAGCAGATGACCCGCCCGTGCCGCGTCACCCCGAAGTTCTTCAGCAGCATGTCGCCGGTAAAGATGTCAGCCGCGGCCAGGTCCTTGATGGCGTTGCCATAGTCCACCACGGCCTCCCGCGCCGTGGCCTCGTCGGTCTCCTGGAGAAACAGATTGAGTGGGGTCACCCGCCGCTCGGTGTACAGATGGCGGACGACGACCCGGTCGCCCTCGCGGCGAATGGTTGCTCCCGCCACACCGGTCAGGTACTCCAACAGGTCAGCCGGAAAGCAGCGGCGGGGGAATTCCAGGTGCTCGAATTCCTGGGCGTCGGCCAGCCGGCCCACCCGGTCCCGGACGAACACGAACTGGTATTTCTCCATGACGGCACGCCGGGTCGTGTTCTTGGGCGCTCCGAAGTTGTCCTTGATCGCCTTGAACACCACGTTGACCGAGGGCAGGGTAAAGACCGCCATCACCATGCCCTCCTCGCCCTCCACAAAGGCGAATCGGGCATCCGGCTCCTCCAGGTGCCGCATGAGGCTGCGGTAGAGCTCGGTCTTTCCGTGCTTGTTGTACCCGATGGAGGTGTACAGCTCATGCGGCAGCTTGAGCGGCATGATGGTGCGCAGGAAGTCCACCAGCACTCGGGGCTTGGGCGCCTTCACCCGGAAGTAGGTCCAGCTGAAGCCGAAGACAACACTGGCCTCGTCCGAAGTCATCAGGACCGCGTCTACCACGATGCCGCGTTCGGCATGCAACAGGGGCAATACCACCGGGATGATTTCGCCGCCCGCCCGGATGCGGCCCACCAGATAGGCGCCCTTGTTCCGATAAAATACCGAGCAGACCATGTCGACTCGGACGGGGCCAGGCTCGTTCATGACCTGGCGGACCCGGGCGTCCAGGAGCTGGGCAACCAGTATCGTATCCCGGTCCAGCTGTGCGTAGGGCACCGACCACGGAATCCCGCCCAGGATTGTCCGCACCAGGCCGGCATCGACAGACGGAACATTGTAGCTGTCGACAATGGTGGGGTCGTCCAGCGAGCTCGGGGACCGGGACTGGTGGAGGTACTCGATCGACGGATCGACGCCGACCGTGCTGAAAACCCTGCGCGTCACCGAGTTGAAAAAGGTCTCCGCCAGCTCGGAGTCCGGCCGGCCCGCTGCGAGACGGGCGTGCTCGGACTTCATGGCGGCCCATACGGTCCGTTCCATGACTCCGTCTTCCAGGATGTCGTGGACATCCGCTACCGCGGCGTCGACATGCGCCTTGTAGAGGGCCAGCCGCTCCGTGGCATCGGCCTGAGCCCCGGACCAGTCACGCCGCTCGAAGCGGCCCTGGGCCCGGCCGGTGATCTCCTCGAAGCCGCGCTCGTACTTCTCGTATGCCGCGTGGATGGAAGCCACGGCCGCGAGAACCGGACGAACGCTTGTATTGCCGTTCATTCGTCACCCGATCAGATTGAGCGGCGAAACATCCCTGCCACTCCGAGCCCTAGCAAGAGGCACACGTCATGTCAGCTACCACGGCTCGCAAGACGGCCCCGTCCCCGCCGGGCGGCGAGCCGATCACCCTGCGTCAGGGACGCGTCGAGGTGCCGTCCACGCCGGTGATCCCCTTCATCGAGGGAGATGGAACCGGTCCCGATATCTGGCGGGCGTCCCAGTACGTCTTCGATAACGCCGTCCAGCGGGCCTATGGCGGCCGGCGCCGGATTGCCTGGCTGGAGGTACTGGCCGGGGAGAAGGCCAAGGAACGGATGGACAGCTGGCTCCCGGATGAGACTCTCGCCACCATCGATCGATATCTGGTGGCCATCAAGGGGCCGCTGACTACACCGGTCGGGGGCGGCTTTCGCTCGCTCAACGTCGCGCTGCGTCAGAAACTCGATCTCTATGCCTGTGTCCGTCCGGTCCGCTACTTCACCGGCGTGCCTTCACCGGTCAAGGCTCCCGAGGCCGTGAACATGGTGATCTTCCGGGAAAACACCGAGGACATCTATGCCGGCATCGAGTACAAGGCCGGCACCGAGGACGCCCGCCGGGTGGTGGATTTTCTGCAGCGAGAGATGGGCGTCCAGACCATCCGCTTTCCCGCCACCAGTGCCATCGGGATCAAGCCGATCTCCGAAGAGGGATCGAAGCGGCTGATCCGGTCCGCCATCGACTACGCCCTGGTGCAGAAGTACGAGAGCGTCACGCTGGTGCACAAGGGCAATATCATGAAGTTCACCGAGGGCGGCTTCCGTGACTGGGGCTATGAGGTGGCCCGGGCGGAGTACGGCGCGACCGACCTCGACGGTGGTCCCTGGTCCAGGCTGCCGGGCGGTCTGGTCATCAAGGACGTGATCGCCGACGCGTTCCTGCAGCAGATTCTAACCCGCCCCCGGGACTACGGC
>JBDTTD010000296.1:0-2759 GCA_039930805.1 Gemmatimonadales bacterium
CCAAGCCGGCGGCCGGTGCCGCGGTTGGCGCCGTGGTAGGCCGAGTGCTCGGTGGGAGCACCAAGGGCGCCATCATCGGTGGCGTGCTCGGCGGGGCGGTCGGAGCCCAGCGGGCCGTAGAGACCAAGGACCGGGACGTGGTCCTGCCTCAGGGCACGACCGTCACTCTGTCGCTGGGCGAGCGGTTTACTCCGACTACGTAACACGAAAAAACGTAAGCGGGAAACGAAAACGTAAGCGGAACTCACCGAGAGAACCCGCTTACGCTTTTTCCTCCCCGCTCACGCTGTTGTTTCAATACCCCGCTCCTCCTCCTCCCCCCCGTGGATCGCTCACCCCCTGCCACCCACTCGGGGTGCGTACGATCGCCTCGACGTCTCCCCACCTGCCGCGGGTCGAAAGCCCATGACCCCGAGCTCTCAGGCTATCCAGCACCAGCGGCAGAAATCCTCCGTCTTCCACCAGAAGGCTGTCGGGCAGCGCCTGGTGATGGTCGCGGGGTGCCTCGACAGCCTGCGGCAGCGGCATCCGGTGATCGACCACATTGGAGATCACGTGATAGACCATGGTGATGATCTTGGGTCCGCCGGGAGTGCCGGTAACCAGGTACAGCTGCTTGTCGCGGTCGAGCACGATGCTGGGCGTCATGGCGGACAGCATCCGCTTGCCTGGAGCGATGGCGTTGGCCTCGCCCTGGACCAGCCCGTACATGTTGGGCTGGCCCGGGGAGGTGGCGAAGTCATCCATCTCATCGTTGAGCAGGAATCCCGCGCCCGTCACGGTGACCGCGCTGCCATAACTGTTGTTGAGCGTCGTGGTGCAGCTGACCGCATTCCCCTCCGCGTCCACCACCGAGTAGTGCGTGGTGGATGCCCCGGCCCCGGCGCCGGCCTCGAACCTGGGCGTGACCGAGGCCCGGTCGCCGATCTGCCGGCGCAGCTCCGCGGCGTATTCCTTCGAGAGCAGGCGCTCGACCGGGTTCTGCACGAACCCGGGATCGCCGAGGTAGTGGTTCCGGTCGGTGAACGCACGCCGCATCGCCTCGGCTTCGCGGTGCATCAGGGCGGTTGACCCGAAGGGCGGCAGCGGGTCGTACCCCTCCATGATGTTGAGGATCTCACCCATGGTCACCCCACCCGACGAAGCCGGCGGCATGGAGTAGATGGTGTGGCCTCGATAAGAGATCTCGATCGGATTACGCCAGATGGCTCGGTACCCGGCGAGGTCCTCGCGGCTGATGAGTCCGCCGCCTCGCTTCATCTCGGCAACGAGGAGATCAGCCACCCACCCGCGATAGAAGCCGGCCGCTCCGCTGTCGCGTACCGCCTCCAGGGTTGCCCCAAGCTCCGGCTGCCGGAACGTAGAGCCGGGCGGTGGCGGCCGGTCGTTCGGCAGAAACGTCGTGCGGGAGGCGGGAAAGAGCACCAGGCGCGAGCTGTCCTCCCCGATCGACCTGCTGCGGAACTCATCGACCACGAATCCCTCGTTGGCGAGCCGAATGGCGGGCTCGATCACGACTGAGAACGGGAGCCGGCCGTATCTTCGCTGTGCCTCGGTCAAGCCGGCTACGGCGCCGGGCACTCCCGCCGCCAGGTGGCCGGTGACGCTCGCCTCCGGTCCGGCGGAGAGATACATGTCGCGGGAAGCACGTGAGGGTGCCGTCTCCCGATAGTCGAGCGTCTGCACTTTGCCGTTTGCCAGCCGAATAACCATGAACCCACCACCACCGATGTTCCCGGCTTCAGGGTGGACCACCGCCAAGGCAAACCCCACTGCCACCGCGGCGTCGACCGCATTGCCGCCCTGGCGCAGGATGTCACGGCCAACGTTGCTGGCCAGCGGACTTCCCGCCACCACCATGGCCTTGGGCGCCTCGACGACGCGCGCCTTGCCGATGAAGGGCCAGGAGGAGGCGATACCGGCGGATGGGGCAGTTCCCGGCGCTGCCGGGTGCCGGGCACAGCCATGGGACAGGAGAATCAAGGCCAGCAGCACGCTGGCGGCAGGTATGCGCACAGGGGCTCCGTGAAAAAATTGGAAGGTGGTACGGAGTTGCCTCGAACCTCGGACTTCTCCTAATTTAGCCTGAGGCTGACGCTTGGATACTCCTATCCTCTGCTTGCGTGGCTGACGACTTCCACGACATGCGCCTGACCGAACGGCGCAACCCCCGAAGCTCCACCATCGATACCGCTTCCGCCCTCGAGATCGTCGATCTCATTGGCGTTGAGGACGCCGGTGTGCCCGCCGCGGTCGCCAAGGCCCGGGTGGAGATCGCCCGCGCGATCGATTTGGTGGAGTTGGCCTTCCGCGCGGGAGGGCGGCTGATCTACGTCGGGGCAGGGACGAGCGGTCGCCTCGGGGTGCTCGATGCGACCGAATGTCCTCCCACGTTCGGGACGCCGCCCGAGATGGTCGTCGGCGTGATCGCCGGCGGTGCGCCGGCCCTGGTGCGTTCCGTCGAGGGCGCTGAAGACGAGGTCGATGCCGCGGTCCGGGAGTTGAACGCCCTGGGAGTCTCCGGTAAGGACGTGGTGATCGGCGTTGCCGCCAGCGGAACGACGCCCTACGTGGGCGCCGCTCTGGCCCGGGGCCAGGCGCTCGGCGCCCGGACCGCGTTCCTGTCCTGCTCCGAGCCGCCCCAGCGGCTGCGCGAGAGCTGCGACGTCTGCATCACCGTCCTGGTCGGACCCGAGATCGTCACCGGCTCGACCCGCATGAAGGCCGGCACCGCCACCAAGCTGGTCCTCAACACCATC
>JBDTTD010000297.1:0-2741 GCA_039930805.1 Gemmatimonadales bacterium
CCGAGCGCCGCGAGCGCGCGCGACCAGGAGATGTCGCCCTGTTGCACCGGCTCGAGATCCTGCGCCGACAGCTCAACGCGCAACACTTCGGCGCCGCCCTGGCCGAGATCCCGATCCGGCTGTCGGGCCGCATGCGAACCCGCCTGGGCGAGCTCGCGGTGGAGATTCGGTCCGGCCGCCCACTTGGCATTACCATCAGCCGGCGTCACATCGAGCGGCACGGGTGGTCAGAGGTTGAGCACACCATGCTGCACGAGATGGTACATCAGTGGCAGGCCGAGACCGGGCTTCCGATCGATCATGGGCGGACGTTCAGGCGGAAGGCGCGGGAAGTGGGGGTGTTGCCGGCGGCGAAGAGGACTATGTGCGGGGCAGCGGGGCAGCGGAGCCAGTCGCGAGCAAGCGAGCGAGGGGGCAGCGCGGCAGCAAGAGCCCCGCTGCCCCGCTTATATTCTCTCCATTCACGACTTCCCCACACCCGAGGCACCGATGGCAACCGGGGCGGCAGTATCCCAATTCACCGGCGTTGATTTCCTCAACCTCGATTCGCTCCTCTCCGAGGATGAGCGGGCCGTGCGCGACACGGTGCGCGCCTGGGTGGACGAGAACCTCATCCCGGTCATCGGCCAGGCCTACATCGAAGGCAAGTTTCCCAAGCAGCTGATCCCGGGGATGGCCGAGCTGGGGCTCTTCGGCGCCAACCTCCCCGAGGAGTACGGCTGCGCCGGGCTCAACAACGTGGCCTACGGGCTCATCATGCAGGAGCTGGAGCGGGGCGACAGCGGGATCCGCTCCTTCGCGTCGGTGCAGGGCGCCCTGGTGATGTATCCGATCTATGCCTTCGGCTCCGACGAGCAGAAGAAGCATTGGCTGCCGCTGCTCGCGTCCGGACAGGAGATCGGCTGCTTCGGGCTGACCGAGCCGGACTACGGCTCGAACCCCGGCGGCATGATCACCACCGCCCGGGAGACCAAGGACGGCTGGGTCCTCAACGGCACCAAGATGTGGATCACCAATGGCTCGCAGGCCACGGTCTCCATCATCTGGGCCAAGACCGGCGACGTGAAGGATCCGAAGTCGATCCGGGGCTTCATCGTGCCCACCGACACCAAGGGCTACGCGGCCAAGGACCAGAAGGGGAAGCTGTCGCTCCGGGCCTCCGATACCAGCGAGATCCACCTCCAGGATGTGCACCTCCCGAAGGACGCGGTCCTCCCCAAATCGGGCGGCCTCAAGAGCCCGCTCATGTGCCTGACCCAGGCGCGGTACGGGATCGCGTGGGGCGCCATCGGTGCGGCCATGGCCTGCTACGATGAAGCCCTGCGCTATTCCATCAACCGGGTGATGTTCGACAAGCCGATCGCGGCCACCCAGATCCAGCAGGTTCGCTTGACCGACATGCTGACCGAGATCACCAAGGCTCAGTTCATGACCCTCCAGCTCGGCCGGCTCAAGGACGCGGGCACCATGACGCCGGACCAGGTGTCGCTCTGCAAGCGGAACAACGTGAGCATCGCCTGCGATGTCGCCCGCGAGGCCCGCCGGCTTCTGGGCGCCAATGGCATCCTGGTCGAATACCACTCCATGCGGCACATGGCCAACCTGGAGTCGGTCTACACCTACGAAGGCACTCACGACATGCACTCGTTGATCGTGGGGCAGGCCATCACCGGACTCAGCGCCTATACGTGAGCCTCGTCACCGCCGAGCCGGCCAATAAATGCGACCCTGATAAGAGACGAGCCTTACAGGGAGCAGAGATGGCCGAGCGAGTGACGGTATTCTGGCAGGGAAGGGAGTATGACGCGGTGCGGAGCCCGGAGGCTTCGACCGGCCCGGTCTGGCAGGTGCGGCGCGACGGAGCTCCGGTTACCAGCTTTCCCGCGGACCCCGCCGAGGGAGCGGGAGCGGTGAAGGACAAGATTATCGGTTGGCTGCAGGGGAATGAGTCTCGCCCGGCCATGGACGTCGGTCGCCAATAAGGACCGGCCCGCTCTTTCCTCCCGAGACCGCCCCCCGCTACGATTCGGGGGGCTTTGTTTAGCCGAAAGGAGTCGCTTGCCAGTTGCCGATCAGCTTCGAGCGTACGCCTCGCGCGCCCTCGATCTCCTGCGTCTGGTTATGGCCGGGAATGCCGGGAAAGCCTGGTGGGCTGTCACCTATCGCATGTATTCCGACTCGACATCGCTGGGAATGCGGAGGGATCTGGCCGTCCCCTTCGCCGGCCCCAGCGCCAAGATTCCCATCACCGTTCGACCCCTGGCCGCGGGGGATGATCTTTCGGCACTGGACCCGGCCCCGGGTCTGAGCGCGGACGAGAGGCTCGGCCGGCTGGCTCAGCTCAGGCTGCTTCGCGCCGGACTCGGGATCTGCTACCTTGCCGTCACTGCTGATGGACAGCCCTGCTATATGCAGTGGGTGATGCCTCCCTCCGAGAACACCCGGATGAAAGCGTTCTTCGGCAACCTGTATCCCCGGCTCGATCCCGATCAGGCGTTGCTGGAAGGTGCCTATACTCCCGAGGCGTTCAGGGGTAAAGGCATCATGGGCGCGGCCATGACCCAGGTGGCCGAGCGGGCTGCCGATGCCGGGGCGCGCTGGGTCATCACCTTCGTTGACGAACAGAACCCGGGATCGGTGAAGGGGTGCATCCGGTCCGGCTTCGCGCCCTACCTTCGACGTCGCGAAAGATTCCGGCTCTTACACCGCTCTGTAACCTTCGAGCCGATCCAGCCGGCCGC
>JBDTTD010000298.1:0-2740 GCA_039930805.1 Gemmatimonadales bacterium
CATCCATTCCACTCGGTTCCTGACCGCCCCGCTGACCCGCTGCCCCGCCTACCGCACTGCCGCCCACAGATCCGGTATGCGCTCCACCGAGGACGCCTGCGGAGTACCGCGCGGCAGTGGCCACGCAAACCAGCCCTGCGGGTCGTTATCGAAAATCCTGACGGCGAGCCGTGGCAGTCGGCCTTCGGCGCCTTCCAGCCAAACAGGGTCAAGGCGAACCAGCAGGTTCCATCCGTCCGCGCCGTCCCGCGCGCTCACCTCCCAGCCACCACCCGACCGGTCAGCTCCGAGCCGCCAGTCCGGATCGCCCTTGGGAGGCTCCCAGCGTCCGAGCCTTCCGCGGAAGACCACGCTGCTGTCCAGCACGCGGCGGAAGTACAACTGGAAGTCGTCGTGCCGGGGGCTGTCCCCTCCGTCGCCCTTGGTATCAAGACTGAGCACGAAGTCATCGCCCCAGTACCGAGTGGAATCCGGTATCGTGGCGGCCACGAAGAACGTGTCCGACGCACGCAGGAACCAGATCCGGGCGACGCCCTGGCGTGTCCTCAGCTGTAGCTGGGGTGGCCCGTAGTGGATGCTGTCGATGACCGCTCCCGGCGCAGGCGGCCGTTCAATCGAGCGGACCGACAGAGTGTCAGGAGCGGCGGACTGAAGCAGGCAAAGCAGCGGAAGGAGCACGTACCTATTCCGGGTCGAAGTCCTGGAGCGGGAGCAGCCGCCCCCGAGGTGGTATGCCCGGCTCCAGCTCCATGATTCCGACCGAGGGAGGGAGATTGAACCGGCGCGGCCCTGCCCCGCCCGGGTTCATGACCGTCACCACCACGTCTACCAGGGTCAGCAGCGGCCGGTGGGTGTGGCCGAAGACGATGATCTCGGCCTCGGGAAAAGCGGCGTTGAGCGCGGCCGGCGTGGGCGAACCGAGCCGGTCGCCGTGAGTGACCACGATGTCGAAGCCGTCGAGCTGCAGGGTGGCGACCTCCGGAAGCGCGCGGCGCAGCTCAGAGCCATCGGTGTTGCCGTACACCGCCGTCACCGGCGCCAGCGTTTCCAGCTCGGTGAGCAGGTCGAGGCTGCCGACGTCGCCGGCATGAAGGATGTGGTCCACACCGGCAAAGGCCTCGAAGACCTCGGGCCGCAAGAGGCCGTGGGTGTCGGAGATGATGCCGAGTCGCATCAGGACGGACCCTTCGGATCTCCTCCCCATCGTCGTGCGATTTCTATTTCGAGTCCCAGTTGGTCCAGGACTCTTTGCACGATGAAGTCTACCAGCTCGCTGACCCGGGTCGGCCGATGGTAGAAACCCGGAGCGGCGGGAATGACCACGGCACCGGCCTCGGTGACCGTGACGAGATTTCTCAGATGGACGAGCGAGAGCGGCGTTTCCCGGGGGACCAGGATGAGCTTGCGACGCTCCTTCAGCGTGACGTCGGCCGCGCGCTCCACCAGTGAGCGGCTGGTGCCACCCGCCACGGCGGCCACGGTACCCATGGAGCAGGGACAGATGACCATACCGAGCGTGCGCTGAGAGCCAGAGGCGGGCTTGGCACCGCGGTCGTCATCAGGAAACAGCACCACGGATGACCAGTCGCCACCGGTGGCTTCCTTGAGGCCGTCCAGCGATTTGATGTTGCACTCCTCCCGGAGCAGTCGCATGCCGTGCTCTGACGCGATCAGCCACACCGGTACCCGCTGCTTCGCGAGCACCTCGAGCAACCGCACGCCGTAGGGTGCGCCCGAGGCGCCGGTCAGGGCGAGCACGACGGGATGGGGGGTCATCGGACGGGCGGGCAGGCGGACGGGCGGACAGACGGACGGCGAAACTCTACCGAGTCGCTCGCGACCTCCGAGTCAAAGCTTTTGACCGCCTGACCGCCTGACCGCCGGTCCGCCTTCATAAAATCCGGTCCACGAGGGCAAACCCGAATACAGTGACCGACATCACCCCGTTCATGGTGAAGAACGCGGCATCCAGCCTAGAGAGGTCGCCCGGACGCACCAGTTGGTGCTCATAGACGAGAATCCCGGAAGCCACGATGAGCCCAACATAGTACCACAGCCCGAAGCCGGCTGCGTATCCGAACGCGGCCAGCGCGGGAATGGTGAGCCCATGGAGCAGCTTGGCCAGCAGGATCGCCCGGGACTCGCCCAGCCGCACAACGGCACTCCGGAGACCCTCGGCGCGGTCGAAGCCGGCATCCGGCAGGGCGTAGAAGATGTCGAATCCCGCCACCCAGGTGCCAACGCCGAGCGTGATGGCCAACAGCATCCAGGCCGGCTGGCTCCAGCGTCCGGTCACCGCCAGGTAGCCGCCGACGGGTGCGATAGCCAGACTCACTCCGAGCCAGAGGTGGGGCCACCAGGTGAAGCGCTTGGAGATGCTGTACAGCATGATCCAGGCAAGCGCCAGCGGACTCAGCATCAGGCATAGCGGGTTGAGCATCACCGCAGCCAGCACGAAGAGAGTGGCGGCAATGCCCACCGAGATCCACGCCTGGGTAAGGGAGAGGCTTCCCCGCGGCAGCTCGCGATTGAGCGTCCTGGGATTTCGGGCGTCGAACGCGCGGTCGGCGATCCGGTTGAATCCCATCGCGACCCAGCGGGCCGCCGAGAAGGCGAGGACCACGAGAAACACGTGGCGAGGAGTGACCTGCTCCAGACGGGAGGCCGCCAGCACGCCGAGCAGGGCGAATGGCAAGGCGAACAGCGTGTGCGGCAGCTTGACGAAGTTGATGTAGCGGAC
>JBDTTD010000299.1:0-2713 GCA_039930805.1 Gemmatimonadales bacterium
GAACATGGGACATCGCCCCCGGCACAAGGAAGGCTACTTCCCGGTTCCTCCGGTGGACCGGCTCCAGGACGTGAGATCCAAGATCATGCTGGCGTTGATCGAGGCCGGGATCCCAGTCGAGGTGCAGCATCATGAGGTGGCTTCGGCGGGGCAGGCGGAGATCGACTTCAAGTTCGGGACGCTGGTCCAGACTGCGGACCGTCTCCTGATCTACAAGTACATCGTGAAAAATGTCTGCCACAACCTGGGTCTCACGGCCACGTTCATGCCCAAGCCGCTCTTGGGCGACAACGGGTCAGGCATGCACGTGCACCAGTCCCTCTGGAAGGGCGACAAGCCGCTGTTCTACGACGAGAACGGGTATGCTCTGCTTTCCGAGACCGCTCGGCACTACATCGGCGGACTGATCGCGCACGCACCGGCCCTGCTGGCCATCTGCGCCCCGACCACGAACAGCTATCGGCGGCTGGTGCCCGGCTTCGAGGCCCCGGTCAACCTGATGTACTCGGCCCGCAACCGGTCGGCCATCTGCCGGATTCCCTGCTACTCCAGCAGCCCGAAGGCGCGCCGCATCGAGTTCCGCGCCCCGGACCCGACCGCCAACCCGTACCTGGCCTTTGCCGCCCTGCTCCTGGCGGGGCTGGACGGCATCAAGCGCAAGCTGGAACCGCCCACCCCGATCGACGAGGACCTATACGAGCTGCACGACGAGCGGAAGAAGAACATCAAGACGGTGCCGGGATCGCTGGCCGAATCGGTTGCCGCGCTCGAGGCGGACCACCAGTTCCTGCTCGAAGGCGACGTGTTCACGCCGGATGTGCTGGAAACCTGGATCTCGATGAAGCGGACCAAGGACATCGCGCCGGTGAACCTGCGGCCGCACCCGTACGAGTTTTTTCTGTATTACGACGCGTGATGGGAGTCGCGACCTGACTCTAGACCCTGGACCCCTCTACCTGGGAGCAATGTTGTGATCACCTTACCCCTGCTGCTCGCCATTCAGGACCCGGTGCCCGCGCCGGCGGTCGTGCCGGCCGACACGGCCTGGATGCTGATCTCGACCGCGCTGGTCCTGCTAATGACCCCGGCGCTGGCCTTCTTCTACGGTGGCCTGGTGCGGAACAAGAACTCACTCAACACCATGATGATGAGCTTCGTCGCGCTGGGCGTCGTTGGGGTCACCTGGGCCATGGCGGCGTACAGCCTGGCCTTCAGCGGTAGCGGCCCCTTCCTCGGCGACTTTACCAACTTCGGTCTGAGTGGCGTCGGGGTGGAAGCCAAGGGCACCATCCCGCACGTGCTCTTCATGGCGTACCAGGCGACCTTCGCCATCATCACCGCCGCGCTGATCTCCGGCGCCGTGGTCGAGCGGATGCGGTTCGGGCCGTACGTCGCCTTCATCACGCTCTGGACCCTGTTCGTGTATGCGCCGGTGGCGCACTGGGTCTGGGGCGGGGGGTGGCTCATGACCCGCGGGGCGCTCGATTTTGCCGGTGGCACCGTGGTGCACATCAACGCCGGCGTGTCGGCGCTGGTCGCGGCGCTCGTGCTCGGCAACCGGAAGGACTACGGACGCACCGCGGTCCTGCCGCATAACGTTCCCTTCGTGTTATTGGGTGCGGGCCTCCTCTGGTTCGGTTGGTTCGGCTTCAACGGCGGCAGCGCACTCGCGGCCAACGAGCTCGCCGCTCTGGCCTTTACCAACACGTTCCTGGCCCCGACTGCCACCCTGGTTGTGTGGACCCTGCTGGACTACTTCCGGACCGGACGCGCTACTGCAGTCGGGGCGGCCACCGGCATCGTAGTCGGGTTGGTAGCGATCACTCCGGCAGCAGGCTTCGTGAGCCCGTCCAACGCACTCATCCTCGGCGCGGTGGCCGCGTTACCCAGCTATTTCGTGATCCAGCTCCGCTCCCGCACCCGGATCGACGACTCGCTCGATGTCTTCGCCGGTCACGGCATCGGGGGACTCACCGGTGCCCTGCTCACCGGCGTGCTGGCGCAGAAGGTGTGGAACTCAGCCGGGAACGACGGCCTGCTGTACGGCGACGCCCACCAGCTCGCCATTCAGGCGCTGGCATGTCTCAGCGCGGCGGCCTACGCAGCGGTGATGACGTTCCTGATCCTCAAGGGGCTCGCCCTGGTGATGGCGCTCCGTGCCGTACCCAAGATCGAGGGTGTCGGCATGGACGTGAGCCAGCACGGCGAGGAAGCCTACGCCAGCGGTGAGGGCTCGATCCTGGTGCCCCCGGACGCAGTGCTCGCAGCCGAGCCGCTGCCCGCGTTCATTCCCCAGATCGCGTCGAGATGAAGGCTATTTAGCCATCACCTAAGGAGCATCGAAGACCATGAAACTGATTGTGGCAGTCATCCGCCCCGACCGGCTCAACGAGGTGCTGGAGGCGCTCTACCGCACCGACGTCCGCGGCCTCACCGTGTCCCGGGTACTCGGGCATGGCGGAGAGACCGAGCGGGTCGAGACCTACCGCGGCACCACCGTCAAGGTCGACCTGCAGGAAAAGGTGCGCCTGGAGATCGGGGTCTCAGAGCCGTTCGTGGATGTGACCATCAAGGCGATCCTCGGCAGCGCCCGCACCGGCGAAGTCGGCGACGGCAAGATCTTCGTCCTCGACGTGGCGCAGGTCTACCGGATTCGAACCGGGGAGAAGAACGAGGCCGCGGTGACGCCCGCGGTGGCGGTGGCAGGGTAGAC
>JBDTTD010000300.1:0-2705 GCA_039930805.1 Gemmatimonadales bacterium
GGGCCACACCCTCGTCGTCATATCCGATGCTCACCTCGGAGTAGCCCCACCTGCTACCGAGGAGGCGCTGCTCGAGTTCCTGGATGCCGTGCCCTCCATGGGCGACTGCCTGCTGATCAACGGCGACCTTTTCGACTTCTGGTTCACCTACTCCCGCGTCATTCCCCGGCGTGGCTTCCATGTCGCCGCGGCCCTCGCCCGGCTCCGGCGGCTCCTGCCAATAGTAATGGTGGGAGGAAACCATGACCGATGGGACAACCAGTTCTGGGAGCGAGATCTGAATCTGCGGTTCCACCCGCTCCAGGCAACGTTCGAGGTCGGGCGCCGCAAGGTGATGGCGATTCACGGAGACGGGCTGACAGACACCAGGTGGCAGGCGAAGCTCATCCACCGGCTCATCCAGCATCCAGCGACAGCGGCCATTTACCGAATCCTGCACCCCGAGCTCGGGTTCCGCATGGTGGATCTCCTCAGCCCCGCGCTGGGGGACCATACCCACGACGAGGCGACCCTCACCCGCGCCGCGGCACGCCAACGCGAGTGGGCCGAGCGCCTGCTGCGCGATGAGCCGTCGGTAGGGCTGGTGATCATGGGCCATACCCATCGCGCCGTGGTGCACGACGCTGGACCCGGGCGCCAGTATCTGAACCCGGGAGCCTGGTTCGACGGCTTTCGCTATTCGGTGGCCACGGAGTCGGGGGCGGAGCTAAAAACATTTAAAGCGTGAACAGTTTTACCCTAACCGAACCACCTCGGCCCTTCCCAGCCGCTCCCCAATGAACCTGGATCCAACCTGACGGAATCTCGCCTCGTCGTCGCTCACGACGAATCGGTGCTGCGCTTGTAAGTCGGAAGGGGCGGCAAGGGCCCGGTCCACCAATATGGTCTCGAGCGCCGCGGCCGTCGCCTGTCCGCTGTCAATCAGCCTGACCTCCGGTCCCATCACCCGCTGGAGAAGCGGCTTCAGCAGCGGATAATGGGTGCAGCCCAGGACCAGAGACCTCACTCGCGCTTCACGCAGCTCCCGGAGATAGTCCACGGCAACCAGCTCGGTGGCAGGATGCTCGAACCATCCTTCCTCAACCAGAGGAACAAAGAGGGGGCAAGCGCGCTGAATCACCGGCACACCGGGCGCGAGCGCCTGAATGGCCCGGTTATAGGCGTCGCTCGCAATGGTGCCGGCCGTGCCGATCACGCCGATCGGGCCTCCGTCCCCTGATTCAGTGGCCGCTCTCGCCCCCGGCTTGATCACGCCCAGGACCGGCACCGGCGTGGCCTCCTGGAGCGCTCGAAGGGCATGGGCAGTGCTGGTATTGCACGCGATCACCACGGCCTTCACGCCCTGGGCCAGCAGCCAGTGCAGAATCTCCAGGCTATACCGCCGGACGGTGTCGGGCGACTTGGGTCCGTAGGGAACCCGGGCGGTGTCGCCGAAGTAGATGGTGGACTCGTGAGGTAGCCGCTCGTAAATGGCGCGGGTGACGGTGAGGCCCCCGATGCCGGAATCGAAGATGCCGATAGGGGCCCGATTCATCGCAGCCGTATGGGTAACGATACCGCCGCACCCACTCCGCCAGGCACCGCCTCGACTCGAAGGTCGCCGGGGAAGTCGGCCAGGTGGGCGGACACGTATGCCTCGAGGCCGGCGAACAGATGGTTGAAGGCCAGCAGCACCAGCCAGTCCTCATGCTCCTGCCGCTTGTCATCCGCCCGGCCGGAACCGTTTCGCCGGAGAAAGGCCAGCTCCCTGCTGGTCTTCAGACTCATGCCCAGGGTGACGCCCTCCCAGGCCACGAAGATCCCACCCGTCAGCTTCCGGTTCAGCCGTGCCTGACCCCAGCCGGGGATGAGAAACGAGCGCCAGAACGCATTGAGCGGGCTGATATACTGGCGCTGGAGGGTGTCGGGGGCGGCAGCGGGAACGCGGGGCGTGGTGACAGCGGGGCCGGGTACCCGCGAAGCGGGTGGGGGCGGCGGGGCAGCAGGTTTGGGCTGCGGGGCCACTTGTGCCTGGAGATGCGGAAGCAGACCGCTCCCTGCGATGAGCAGCGAAATCAGACCCCGCAGAAGAAGGCGGGGGTGGCGGGAGCGTGTGGGAATCGAACCCACCGGAGCCGCCGGAGGCGCCTCCATCGCGGTTTTGAAGACCGGCCAGACCACCAGGCCCGATCCGCCCCCGTCTTCAACAGTAAACGGTGAACAGTAAACAGTGAACGGGAGGTCTCCGCTCACCGAAGCAGCCCGTTCACTGTTTACCGTTCACTGTTCACGGCTGCGATAGCCTCAATCTCTACTCGCGCCCCTCGCGGCAAGGCGGCCACCGCAACGGTGGACCGGGCCGGGCGATGATCGCCGAAGGCCCGGGCATAGACCTCGTTCATGGCGGTGAAGTCGGCCATGTCCACCAGGAAAACCGTGGTCTTGACCACCTGGGAGAAGTCGCTGTGCGCCGCCGTGAGAATGGCCCGGAGGTTTTCCAACGCCCGCGCGGTCTGTTCCGTGATGCCGCCCGCGACCAACTCGCCCTTCTCAGGATCGAGTGCCACCTGGCCCGCGGTAAACAGAAAGCCGTTGGCCCGCACCGCTTGACTGTAGGGGCCGATGGCCTGGGGTGCGCGAGCGGTCGAAACGAAGTCCACGGGCATCAGAATAGTCCCTC
The DNA here is from genome assembly GCA_039930805.1 of Gemmatimonadales bacterium. GTDB lineage: Bacteria > Gemmatimonadota > Gemmatimonadetes > Gemmatimonadales > GWC2-71-9 > CAVVWJ01. The sequence continues at coordinate 2,660 of JBDTTD010000300.1, forward strand.
GATGGTGCCGTCCGGTAACACCCGGATCGATTCGGCCGCCGGCACC
>JBDTTD010000301.1:0-2650 GCA_039930805.1 Gemmatimonadales bacterium
GTCGGAGCATAACTACCTCGATCTAGGAGGAGCTGATCAGCAGCTCGGGTGCGTCAAACCAGAGCCGCTCCAGTTGGTAGAATGAGCGGGTCTCCGGATGAAACAGGTGGATCACGAAGTCCACGAAATCGAGCAGGACCCAGCGGCCACCGTTCAATCCCTCCACATGGTGGGTGTGGTGGCCCTGGCGGTCCAGCTTGTCCATCACCGACTGGGCGATGCCGCGGACATGGGCATCCGACGTACCCGAGGCAATGACGAAGTAATCGGTTGCATCGTTAAGTCCCCGGAGATCGAGGACGACCAGCTGGCTTCCCTTCAGGTCGTGTATGGCGTCCAGAGCAAGGCGAAGCGCTTCGGGGGGCTGCGACTGTGCCTGTCGGTCCAAGCGTAGGTCTCGAATCATCCGTCCTGGGGTCCTCCTGGGCCGACCGGGCCGGTGGGCCCGTCTTCGACCTGATAAAAGATGCCCCAGGCTCCCGGCCCGACATGGGTGCCCAGCACCCCGGTTGCCAGCGATACGAAGCAATCCTGGGGCTGGTACTTCGCGACCAGCGCCGCGCATATCCGCTCGGCGGCTTCGGGCGCATCTGCATGTGCAACGCCAAAGCGCACTTTTCGAGGAGCCGGTGTCAGGCGTCGATCCAGCTGAGCCAGTACCCGCGCCTCCAGATTCTCCCGTCCCCGCACCCGCTCGATGGGGACAATAAGGCCCTCATCGTCGAACGAAAGAATGGGCTTCACGTCCAGCATTCCGGCGAGCCAGGCCTTTCCTCGAGAGATCCGGCCCCCCCGGATCAGGTTGTCGTACCGATCCACCGTCAGGAGCATTCCGGACCGGGATCGAAGCCGGGTCAGCTCCGCCGCGATGCGCTCGGCGGACCACCCCATCTCGGCCAGCTCGGCCCCGCGCAGCGCCAGCATTCCCACGCCGAAGGAAGCCAGCCGGGTGTCCACCAAGTGAATCCCCTGCACGCCACCGGCCCGGATGGCGGTCTGGGCTGAGCCGAATGTTCCCGACAGATTGGACCCCAGCAGCACGGCCACCACCTCATCCGCTTCCTGCCGGGCATCCCGGAACGCCTGGATGAATGCGGCCGGGCTGGGCTGCGATGTCGTGGGGAGCTCTGTCGTTACCCGCAGCCGCCGGTAAAACTCCTCCGGCGTGAGCTCCACCCGGTCCCGGAAAGTGGTATCGCCGAAGATCACCTGCAACGGCACCAGCGCTATTCCATAGCGATCGAGCACCGAATCCGGCAGGTCGGCAGAGCTATCGGTTATGATGGCCACTGCCCGGCGGCTGGTGTGCCCCAGCCGCCGGTGCTGAACCCGCATGTCCTCCGCCTTGGTGCTGTCGATTCGTCCCCAGCGGGATGCATAACTAAAGACGGCATCAGGGGTATCCGTGTGCACATGAATCTTCAGGATGTCACCCATAAGGGCCACTAAGGTGGAACCGCCGAAGGCATGCATGGCCGCGCGCACTTCGTTGGCCGGCGGGAGGCCTTCACCCCGCACCAGGACCTCGGTGCAGTATTGAAAGTCGCGCTCGGCGGCCACATCAATGCCCGCGGCCGCAAACAGGGGTTGCCCTGCTGGTTCATCCTCCGCGGCACCCATCAGCACCGGATCGCCGTCGATGTAGCGCACCACGCCCTCCAGCATACGCACGAAGCCTTTACCGCCTGCGTCGACCACGCCCGCTTCCTTGAGCACGGCCATCAGCTCGGGCGTGCGAGCCAGTGCCGCCTCACCCTCCTCCAGAAGCCGCTTCATGAATTCGCAGACGTCGCGCGACTCACGGGCGACCGGCTCAGCGGCGATGGCGGCCTCCCGCGCGACCGTCAGGATGGTCCCTTCACGAGGGTCGTCCAGTGATTCGTAGAGCCGGTCCGCGCCCTGCCTGATGGCCCGCGCGATCTCCGGGGCGGTGGCCGTAACCCGGTCGCCCAGCGCCTCGGTGAAGCCGAGCAGGAAGTGCGCCAGCATCATGCCGGAGTTGCCCCGCGCGCCGAGCACGGCAGCCCGGGCCATGGTGCGGGCGGTCTCCGAAAGCGGAGCGTCGCCGAGCGCTCTGAGAGCGTCGGCGACGGCGCGAAGCGTGAGGCTGAAGTTGGTGCCGGTGTCGCCGTCGGGTACGGGGAACACATTGATGCGGTTGATTTCTTCGCGGCCTGCCGCCACCCAGTCCGCGGCAGCGAAGACGGAGCGCGCCAACCGGGGACCGTCGACGTACGAAATGCCGACCGTCATGGCCGGCGGGTCACTCCGCGACGACGGAGACGCGCAGCTCGGCATGAACCTCAGGGTGCAGCCGGATCCTGACCGCGTGCTCCCCGATTGTCTTGATTGGGTGATCCAGCTCGATCCGGCGCTTGTCCACCGTGTGGCCCGCACGAGCCAGGGCGTCAGCCACGTCCTGGGATGTGATGGAGCCGAACAGCTTGCCTTCCTCCCCGGCCTTGCCGGAGAGGCTCAGCGTGACCTCGCTCAGTCTGGTGGCCGCCTGCTGCGCCTCGGCTTTCTCGGCCTGATCGCGGGAAGCACGGGCCTTGGACTCGCCGGCGATCCGCTTCTTGTTGCCCTCCGAAGCTTCGTAGGCCAGTCCCTGGGGAAGCAGGTAGTTCCGGGCATAGCCGGGCTTCACCCG
>JBDTTD010000302.1:0-2601 GCA_039930805.1 Gemmatimonadales bacterium
TCACATCGAAGCTGCCGTACTCCAGGTAGAATTCGCCCTGGCCCAGGTACTGCTCTGTGTTCCAGCCCCGCACGTCGTCGTACACCGCCAGCCGCGGATACCACTGCGCCACCTCGTAGACCTGGCTTCCGTCGATCAGCTCCAGGCCCATCCGGTTGCTGTTGGGCCCGAACGGAAAGGCCCAGCCGATGTCCAGTACCTGCCGGCCCCGCGGTGCGAGCGGCCGGCGGAGGTCCACCTTCATCATCGTGCCGTTGACGTGGTACTCGAGTGCGGTGTCCGGAACGGCTGCGCGTCCCTTCTGCGCCGGCAGCGCCGGTTGGGCAACCCGGGTCAGGATCACACCACCCTCGGCGCCGCGAGTGCCGAATCGCGAGTCCTGCTGGAACACGCGGAAGCCGCGGCTTGAGCTGGTGAAGAGATTCTGGTCCAGCTGAAGCCACAGATAGTGCAGCGTGTCGGGCGAGTTGTTGGTGTAGGTGATGCGCTCCGCGCCGGTCACCCGCCGGGCCACGGTATCGAGCGAAGCCCGGATGACGTAATCCACCCGCTGCTGCCAGTAGTCCTTGCCCGGCGCGCCAGTGCCGGTCCGGATCGTGTTCGGGGCAGGCAGATCGAGTCGTCTAAACGGAGACACGTCTCCAAAGGATCTGCTGCTGTCCTCCGGGCTCTGCAGCATCGCGGGCTGCTGGGCGGCAAGGGGAAACCCGAACACAAGGAACACCAGGCCGGCTGGAAATCGTATCATAGGTTCCTGATTGGAGAACGAACGAGCTGCCCCGCTGCCCCGCCGACGCGCTTACCGCCGCTCATCTGCGGCTGACGTCTTTGCTGGTGCCTTTGCCGCCGGATCAGCCCGTTCCCAGGTGTCATTGCCGGGGATCGCGTCGGGCAGGGTGCCGTCCGGGTTTACCCGGGCCCTAACCAGAGATCTCCCCGAGCGGTCTTCGTACATGTAGTGCTCCCCGGTGTACCAGATCTCCACCGGCAGCTTCACCAGCTCGTTCGTGCCATCGTCGAATCCCAGCTCGAGCTCGACCGGCATGACGGCGTCTCCCAGGTTGGCCAGGGTCACCTGGGCCAAACCGTCCACCTGTTTGACCGACTCGACCGTCTGGTCCAGCGCCGCCGTGGTGTAGAAGAACCCGCGCCAGAACCAGCTGAGATCCCGGCCTGAGACCGCCTCCATCGTGCGGAAGAAGTCGGCCGGCTGGGGATGCTTGAATGACCAGCGGCGGGTGTACTCCCGAAACGCGCTGTCGAACACCGTGGGAGCCAGCACCTTGGTTCGGAGCGCGTTGAGGACGATCGACGGCTTGATATAGGCCAGACTGAGAAGGTTATCGCTGGTCCGGTACCGGTTGGCCGGAGTCATGATCGGCTGCGCCGCCGGGGTCTGGTCCACCTTGACCACCAACCCGCGCTCCTGCCGCCGCTTCTCCGAGTCATCCCGCTTCCAGAAGCCCTCCTCGGCGAAGGTATTGATGAAGGTGTTGAAGCCCTCGTCCATCCAGGCATACCTTCGCTCATCCGAGCCCACGATCATCGGGAACCAGTTGTGTCCGATCTCGTGGGTCACTACCTCGAACAGGTCCGGTCCGTCCTTTCCCTTGGCCTCCATGGCGAGCATGGGGTATTCCATGCCGGAGACCGGGCCTTCCACCGCAGAGATCTGGGGATACGGGTACCGGAACCAGCGGGTACTGTATTCCTGGATCGAATAGCGGCTCATTCTCGCCGCGTCTTTCCAGGTCTCGACGGCAGAAGGACGGTAGTACGCCTGGGCCAGAACTCCTTCCCACCCGGAGGCATCCCAGAGATACTCCGGCGACGCGGCCCAGGCGGCGTCCCGGACGTTTGCCGCCCGGAACCGCCAGGTGAGCGATCCCTGCCGGGCGGGACGCGCCTCCCCGGAGCGCAGCTCAGGCTCGGTCACTATCCGAACAGTGCTGTCGGACTTAAGGGCGGTCGCCAGTCGTTCACGTTGGGCGCTGGTGAGCACCTCGGTGGGGTTCTGAAGCACGCCGGTCCCGGCCACGATGTAGCCGGCCGGCAGCGTGACCTCGTAAACGATGTCACCGTACTCCAGGTAGAACTCGCCCTGTCCCAGATACGGGTCGGTATTCCAGCCGTGCACGTCGTCGTAGACCGCCATGCGCGGATACCACTGGGCGATCTCATACAGGCTTCCGTCGCGGCCCATCCGATCGGCGCCGTGCTCCGGGACGTTGAAGGCGTACGCCAGCTCCAACAGCGTCACCCCGCCGGGAGGAAGTGGGCGCACCAGATCCAGGTACATCATGGTGTCGTCCACCCGGGCACGAAGAGCGGGGCAGCGGGGCGGCGGGGCAGGCGATTCCGGAGTCTTCGGCGATCTTGTTCTTGCCCGTCGCTTACTCGCGGCCCCGCTGTCCCGCTGCCCCGCTGTGTCCGCACACTGGACGATACCCTCGACCTCGAATCCTCCCTTGAAGCCCGCCGCGCCGAATCGGCTCTCCGATGGGAACAGCAAAGACCCGGTGCTGCCCGGTCGGAAGAGATTCTGATCCAGCTGCATCCACACGAAGCGGAGCGTATCGGGCGAGTTGTTGGTGTAGCGGA
>JBDTTD010000303.1:0-2529 GCA_039930805.1 Gemmatimonadales bacterium
CCCCACGGGACGCAGTTCGGCTGTCGCCCAATGCCATCACCGTCCTCGAGAAGCGCTATCTGATCAAGGACGATACCGGTGTGCCGGTCGAGAGTCCGCGCGATCTGTTCCAGCGGGTGGCCAGGACGATTGCAGAGGCGGAACGGCGGTACGGCGGTAGCGATGCCACCGTGGAGAAGGTCACGGCCGATTTCTATGGCTTGATGGCCAACCGGCTGTTTGTGCCGAACTCGCCCACGCTGATGAATGCCGGCCGCCCGCTGGGCCAGCTGTCCGCCTGCTTCGTCCTCCCGGTCGACGACGCGCTCTCCAACGGCAAGAGTGGGATCTACGACACCCTGCGTGCCATGGCCCTGGTCCATCAGTCCGGTGGTGGCACCGGCTTCAGCTTCTCCCGGCTCCGGCCCAAGAACGACATCGTCCGCTCGACCATGGGTGTGGCGTCGGGTCCGGTGTCCTTCATGACGCTGTTCGACGCGTCCACCGACGTGGTCAAGCAGGGCGGGACCCGGCGGGGGGCCAATATGGGCATCCTCCGGGTGGACCATCCCGACATCATGGAGTTCATCACCTGCAAGGACGACACGACCAAGGTCACCAACTTCAACATCTCGGTGGCGGTCACCGACGCCTTCATGGCGGCGGTCGAGACCAACAGCATGTACGACCTGCTCCATCCCAAGACCAGGCAGGTCACCGGACAGCTCCCCGCCCGGGAGGTCTGGGAGCGGATCATCCACGGCGCGTGGAAGACGGGCGAGCCGGGCGTGTTCTTCGTGGACAAGGCCAACCACTACAACCCGGTTCCCCACCTCGGCGAGTACGAAGCGACCAATCCCTGCGGTGAGCAGCCCCTGCTGCCGTACGACGTCTGCAACCTCGGCTCGATCAATCTCGGCGCTTTCGTGCGGGAAGGTGGGAAGGACGGAACTGCAGCTGAGATCGATTGGGGTCATCTGCGGCGCGTCATCCATCTCTCGACTCACTTCCTCGAGAACGTCATCGACGCCAATCAGTATCCGCTGCCCGAGATCACCGATCTGGCCCAGCGGATCCGCCGCATTGGGCTCGGCGTCATGGGCCTGGCGGACGTGTTCGTGAAGCTGGGCGTGCCCTACGATTCCGAGGAAGGCGTGGCGCTCGGCCGGAAGATTCAGCAGTTCGTGGATGAGGAAGCCAAGATCGAATCGGAGCGCCTGGCGGCGGAGCGCGGGGTCTTCCCCGAGTGGGAGCAGAGCATCTGGGGTCCGGACGAGACCGCGGCCCGGGACGCCAACGGCCAGCGGATCCGGCCCCTGCGGCGGCTCCGCAACTGCAACGTCACCACCGTGGCCCCGACCGGTACCATCTCGATCATCGCCGGGTGCAGCTCCGGGATCGAGCCGCTCTTTGCCGTGGCGTTCATGCGAAACCAGGCCGGCTCGCTGATGCCGGATGTGAACGAGGACTTCATCGGCATCGCCAAGGCGGAGGGCTGGTACTCCGACGAGCTGATGCGGAAGATCGCGGAGACCGGGCACATCGACTTCCCCGAGGTGCCGGCCAGGTGGCAGCGGGTCTTCGTCACCGCCAACGGCATCAAGCCCGAGTGGCACATCCGGATGCAGGCGGCGTTCCAGGAGTACAACGACAGCGCCATCTCGAAGACCTGCAACTTCGCCCACGACGCCACCGAGGAATATGTCGAGGAGATCTACCGCCTAGCGTATAGCCTGAACTGCAAAGGCGTGACTGTGTACCGCGACGGTAGCCGTGAGATGCAAGTGCTCTCGACTGGATCGACAGCGAAGAAGGTGCAGGAGGGGCACGTCGGGAAGGAAAGCGTGGCGGCAACGGCGGACCTGCACGGCGAGCTCGCGGAGCTCCGTACCGAGAACGAGCGGCTCCAGCGCATCGTTCACGAGCTCGAGTCGGAGAATCTTCAGCGGCGGCAGAAGCGCTCCCGCCCGGAAGTCCTGCGCGGCACCACTCGGCGGGTGGAGACACCGCTCGGCACGCTGTATGTCACCATCACCGAGGATGACCGGGGCCAGCCGTTCGAGGTCTTCATGACCCTGGGCAAGGCGGGCGGCGCGCTCATGGCCGATGTCGAGTCGCTGGGCCGTCTCATCAGTCTGGCGCTTCGGTCCGGGATTCCGATCAAGGAGATCTATCGCCAGCTGCGCGGGATCAGCTCCGACCGGGTCATCGGGCTCGGACCCAACAAGATCCTCTCGGTGCCCGATGCCGTCGGCATCGCCATCGAGCGCTGGATGCAGGAGAAGCAGGGGATTCAGCAGGAGCTGCTCCCGCAACCGGGTCGTGGGGGCCCCCAGGGCATTGCCGGGCAGACCGAAGTGGTCCCCATGGTCGCGCAGCCCGGCCACACGGGCGACAGCGGGGAGCAGATGGTCCTGGGCGGCATGCAGCAGACTCTCTCGGGTGCCTGCCCCGACTGCGGCTCCCAGCTGGAGTTCGCCGAAGGATGCATGAAATGCCACGTGTGCGGCTTCAGCGAGTGCGGGTGATCGTGGTCATCCGTAGATAGCT